>JALFIB010000171.1 GCA_022776305.1 Lachnospiraceae bacterium | reverse complement strand
GACCATCTGCATCCCATCTGTAAACTGCCTGCTGATTTCTTTTGCCCGCTTTTTTTGCAGATGACCCCTTCTCTCCTTTAAAAATAATAAAATTCCCGGAAGAAGTATGGCAAAAGCAATCCATGAATCAAAAAACAAGTAGCTGACGCATATATCAAGCAAAAGATAAAATGCAAGATACTTCAGCAGCTCTTTTGGGGAAAAATGGTATATAGAGTAATCCATTCGGATCCCGTTTATTCTGCTGTTTATTGTGTTGTTTGTTCTGTTGTTTATTGCGTTGTTTATCCTGCTGTTTTTCCCATCTATACGGTGTATCCCGCTCTTTGCAGTTTTTGCCTTCTCGCAAGCTCCCTGCGTTTTACAAGGTTCCCTTTGATATTTCCGCATGCATCCTCTCCTTCCTCCTCAAACTCATAAAGCACCTGCGTCTTTATCTCTCCGGTATGGCTGTCAAACCCTAAAATCTCTAAAATCTGCAGTACCTTCCTGCTTTTATCCCGGATCCTCCCAAGATGGACCATAATGTCAATGCCGGATGCTATCTGCCTTCGCACGGCAGGAAGCGGTATCTCGATCCCCATAAGTACCATAGTCTCTATACGTGAAAGCATGTCTTCCGGGCTATTGGCATGGCCTGTGCTGATGGATCCATCATGGCCTGTATTAAGCGCCTGAAGAAGGTCTATGGCCTCACTGCCCCTGATCTCACCGATCAGAATACGGTCAGGACGCATACGGAGGCTGGATTTGATCAAGTCACGTATGGTAATCTCTTTTTCTCCTTCTGTATTTGCATTCCTTGCTTCAAGCCTCACCAGATTTTTTACCCCCTGTATCTGGAGCTCCGCATTGTCCTCTATGGTGATAATGCGTTCATCCTTCGGAATAAAATTTGACAGTGCATTCATAAACGTAGTCTTTCCTGATCCGGTACCTCCGGAAATAAATATGTTGTAACCGGAACAGACAAGCTTCTCTAAAAAATCAACGGCTTCCCTCGATATAGTCCCCCATCGCACCAGCTGCTCCATCTGGATCGGCCTATCGGGAAAACGGCGGATGGTGATGATAGGACCATTTAAAGCCACCGGAGGCATTACAATATTGACCCTCGCCCCGTTTTCAAGGCGTGCATCCACAATGGGGACGGATTCATTTACGATGCGATTGCAAGTTCCCACGATCTGCTGGGCAATATCTTCCACCCTTTCTTTCGATAAAAAACGTTTTTCCCATAATCCCAGCCGTCCGGCGCGTTCAATGAAGATTCCATCCGTTCCATTTACCATGATCTCTGTCACAGTATTGTCATCGATCAATTCCTGCAGGATGTCCAGCCTTCGTACGGAATTAAATAATTCCTTTCGCAGTTCATTTCGCTCTGAAAGTCTGATATAACACTCAAAACCGGTCTGCAAAATCAGCTCATCAATGGTCCTGTAGATTTCTTCATCCCGTACTTCACGGTATTCTTCTAAGCTTTCCACAAGCTTTGCCCTCAATACAGTAAACGTCTTCTCGTCCATGGTTATCCCTCCTCCCAAAGCAGCCTACGCACATAATTTCCCATCTCACCCCAGACAAGCTGCTGGGTAAAATCGTTGCTGCCAGACTGGACAGTCTGTACGGGAGGCTTGATCTTAACGGTTTTATCTAAAACTTCCTGCAGGTCCAACATCTGAAGCAATTTTTCATACTGGGATAATTTTGCCGAGGAAACCAGATCCTCCCGCACCGGGGTGTAGATCTTGTCACATCTTTTTAAAACCTGAAACAATTCATCCACCTGTTCGCTGAGGTCTAAAATGATCACATCATACTCACAATATGTCATGATCTGCTGTAAAAAATTGATCCATTCCTCTCCCGATACATCTCTGATATCTGCCGGTGACAACGCCGGAGGGATATACTGGAGCTCATGGAATGTCTGGATAACGGAATTTAGCCGAAAGATAAATCCATCTTCTTTTTGTCTTGAAAAATAAATAAGATCTGAAATATCTGCCCGGTATTTTGTCCCGAATAACTCCTCAAAACCTGCAAATTCTTCAAAATTGATATAGAGCACCTGTTTTGTCTCCGCCAATATCTCTCCGAGGGCAAGGGCAAAGGATGTCTTTCTTGTCCTGCCCACCGGAGAATATACCCCATACAGCTTTGTCTTGTGGTTTACCCCATTGAAAATATAAGGTTTCGGATTTACTTCCGCATAATACTCCAACACTTCAGATAATATCTGGTCTGAGGACTGGTATTTATAGACAAAAGGATATTCTTCCAAATCCTGTAAAGTTTCGCCCTCTGACAAGATGATCGTCCTGTTTATGGGAAGTTCCCTTATCTCATTGCACATGGCTCTCGTGGAGATCAGAAGGATCTCAATCTCATGGCTCTTGGCAAATTCCTGTAAGCTCTCCACATTTGTAAAAGCCTGTACTTCAAAAGGTGTAGTCCTTTTTTCATTCAGATAGTCCATCAGGTTACATGCATACGATGATTCCAGATCACAAACTGCAAAAATACTTTTTTTCAAATCATACCTCCTATGTAGTAAAGTACGCCTCCCAAAACAGGTACCGCAAAACAAAACCTTGCCTCTGGTTTCACACCCTGTATATAGGGTAGCCACTGCTTATCTGCAGAATACTTACTTACAAACTCTGCAAAATACATCAGGCGCTGGCTGAAATTGTGCCGACGCACCATGATCCCGAGAGAGATCAGTCCGGCAAATAGTACGGATATGGTGATAAAAGAAAAGCAGGAAGAAGGGCCCAGAAATCCTCCTATGGCACACATCAGCTTTACATCACCGGCACCTATCATCCGAAAATAATAGAACCATCCAAACAGCAAGATTGGAAGCAAAACACCTCCTAAATAAATCGTGATTCCCATCATACCGTGCTGGAACAGCTGATATGCTCCCCCGCATAAAACACCGGTCATGATAATACTATTTGGAATCCTTTCTTCTTTTAGATCAAATAATACAGCTGCCATTGAAAGGCACAGTAAAGAAATGGCTTGAATCTCTTTCAAATAACAGCATTCCTCCTTTCATCCATACAATTTTCTCTTTCCCTCTTGAATACTCTGTTTTCTTTGGAGTCTTCTTTTTCCCTCTGGAATCTTTGGCCGAACCGGCCTGAATCCTAGATCTCAAGATGTTTCGTAAAATGGACTGTTTGAATCAGTCCTGAAATGAAAACCAAAACTGTTCTGAATAGACTAAAGCAAGAAATAAGTTCTTTTCCTTCTGACAAGATACATTATATCATGTTTTTGTGATTTGTAAAGATGTTTTGTGATATTTATAAAAATAATTTGTAACTGTTGAATCCAAATATTTTTTCATGTAAAAACTGCAAACCACTTTCACTTTCGTAAAAACAACATCCCGCTCCACCTTTCATTTCCTTTCTGTTTTTATGCACTTTTACTAAATATTTTCCGTTTTTCATCCATTTTATCTGCAATTTTATTGACATTATCCCGTATAATTGGTATATTTTAATCAATATCGAAATATTTTTCACTTACACTTTAGAAAGGAGACTCTATTATGTTATTCAATGATCCAAAAACATTCCGCGAGGATATGCTTCAGGGATACGCCGCTGCATTCAGCGACTATATCGTAGAAGTTCCGGGAGGAGTAGCCCGTGCCACAGAAACTCCTGCCGGGAAAGTTGCAGTTATCAACGGAGGCGGTTCCGGCCATTATCCTGCATTCTGCGGAATCATCGGTTCCGGCTTTATGGACGCTACCGTAGTAGGTAATATTTTTACTTCCCCCTCTACCGATGATGTCTACCACGTTGCAAAATCAGTGGAAAATGGCAGCGGTATCTTCATCGTAGGCGGAAATTATGCCGGAGATAAAATGAATTTCAATTTGGCCAGAGACCGCCTGATCGCAGAGGGAATTGATGCACGTACCTTTTATATCACTGATGATATCGCCAGCGCTCCCCCTTCCGAGATCGAAAAGCGCCGCGGAAACGTAGGTACCTTTACTGTATTTAAAGTTGCTGGAGCTGCATCTGCAGATGGCTGCAGTTTTGACGAGATCGTCCGGCTGACAGAAAAAGCAAATGATCGGACGAGAACTATGAGCGTGGGATTAAAGGGATGCACCATGCCGGGTGCGAAGGAGCCTATGTTCCATGTACCGGAAGGTAAAATGGAGGTGGGACAGGGAATCCACGGCGAACCTGGCGTATTTGAAAGCGACCTGCTCCCTGCTGCCGATCTTGCCAGACTTCTGGTCGACAAAATTTTGGAAGAAGCTCCAGAGGGCAACAATCGCCGCATCGGTGTGATCTTGGACGGCCTTGGCTCTACAAAATATGAAGAATTATTCGTATTGTGGAAAACTGTATCAGAACATTTGACAGAAAAAGGATATACCATCGTATCCCCGCTGGTGGGAGAGCTTGTTACCAGTCTGGATATGGCCGGGGTAGCCCTTTCCATTACTTTCTTAGATGATGAATTGGAAAAATATTGGCTTGCTCCTGCAGATACTCCATCCTTTAAAAAAGGAAACGTGCAGTCAAGCGGCACTGCCCGCCGCACAGTAACTGCCAAAGCAGATGTGCGGAAATTCGAAAAAGGTTCAGATGCATCAAGAGCTGCGGCAAAAGTTGCAGTAGACGGGTTCTTAAAAATGAAAGCAGCGATCATTGAAGCTGAAGACGAGCTTGCCCGTATTGATTCCGTAGCCGGTGACGGCGACCATGGAAGAGGGATGGTAAAAGGAGTCACCTTTGCAAGCGACGCTGCCGTTGCTGCTTTTGAGCAGGGCGCAGGAATCGGAAGTGTGCTGGATGAAGCAGGAAAAGCTTGGGGTGCAAAGGCCGGAGGAACTTCCGGTGTCCTCTGGGGAGCTGCATTGGAAGCTGCCGGAAAAGTATTAGGTGATGACAAGGATTCCTACCCGGCACCTTTAGCTGCTGAGGCTGCCGCTGCTGCTGCAAGCCGCATGCAGGAACTGGGACAGGCAAATTTGGGCGATAAGACAATGCTGGATGCCTTGATTCCCTTTGCAGATACCTTAATGGAAGCTGCCAAGAGCGGAAAAGATTTAAAATCTGCCTGGACAGAAGCTGCTGAGACTGCCCAGAAAGCTGCCCAGCAGACGGCGGACCTCCTTCCAAAAGTAGGGCGTGCGCGTCCTCAGGCAGAGAGAAGCTTAGGCACTCCCGATGCCGGAGCAGTTTCCATGGCACTGTGCATGAAAGCAGTTCTTTCATAAGGCAAAAGCGATCGCATTTTCCCACGCTTCAGCGTGACAAGGTCTTTCTATAAAGTAAAAAAGAATGCCCCGAAGCAGTTTTCTATACTGCTCCAGAGCATTCTTTTTATTACTGTAATTAAGGTCAAAAGATGCCAGCATTATGTAATGATTTATACACTCTTTTCTCTTCTCTGCTGGAACATATCAAGTACAACTGCGAGAAGGATGATAGCACCGATTACGACTTTCTGCCAGTATGCTGAAATGTTCAGCAGGTTCATACCATTGTTGATAACTGCGATGATGGCTACACCGAACATAGCACGTGCAACGGAACCACGGCCACCTGCAAGGGATGTTCCTCCAAGTACGCAGGATGCAATTGCGAACATCTCATATCCGTCACCGATATTCGGCTGTCCATTTTGAAGCTTGGAAGCTGTAACAACACCTGCCATACTTGCTGTAATAGCACAGAGGATATGTCCAAGTAATGTGACTTTCTTAACATTGATACCAGCCAGATGGGCTACGTTCTTGTTCGATCCCACTGCAAACACGTGGCGTCCGAATACCGTCTTGGTCAAAATCAGATGCATGATGATTACTACAATGACAGTAAAGATAACGTTGGTGGGAAGCATACCATTTGGAAATGCCTCCGTAACGATCAAACGCTTTGCACCAAGGCAGGCAAATGTGGTGGGAAGTCCAGTTACAGGGCCGCCGCCGCTGAAAATGTAAGCAACACCACGAAGGATTGTCAAAAATGCAAGTGTACAGATCATAGGAAGAACATCATGGTAAGCAATCAGGTATCCAATGATTGCTCCTGTAATAGTACCCACAACAAGGGCTGTACCGATCAATACAACGAGGGCTGTACCGTATCCCATATTCGGAAAAAATTTAACACCGATGGTAGCTGCAACTACACCAGCCACTGCCATCTGGGAACCTACGGAAATATCGATTCCGCCTAAAATGATCGGGAAACTAAGTCCGGCTGCTAAAAGTGCGTTTACGCACATCTGTGACAATAAGTTAATGATATTTATACTAGAGAAAAAATTAGGATTTGCCACACCAAAAAATATACATAATAAGACAAGAAAAACAACTATAATATTTTTTGAAATTATCTTTTTTGCTTTATCCATACTATTATCCTTCCTTTACTTACTATTTGCCTCTGAAGTAATACTTGCTGCTCCAATCAGGCTTTCCTCTGACAATTCTCTCGCTGTAAGTTCACCGCTAATCATTCCTTCACGCATGATATAAACGCGGTCCGCAATACCGATGATTTCCGGCATTTCTGAAGAAATCATAATGATAGAACCACCATTTTCCACAAAGTTATACATCAATGCATAAAATTCTGATTTTGCATTTACATCGATACCTCTGGTAGGTTCATCCAAGATCAGGATCTCGGATTCTGCCGCCAGCCACTTCGCAAGGATAATCTTCTGCTGGTTACCACCGGAAAGAGTCATCGTGATCGTTTTTATGCTAGGTGCCTTAATATCCAATTTTTTCTTATATTCATTTGAAACTTCTTCTTCCCATTTTACATTGACGATCCCGCGTTTCGCATGGGCATTCAAGCTGGGAAGTCCAATATTTTCCGATATTGGTTTTTCCAATAAAAGGCCTGTTCGCCTTCGATCCTCGGTTACAAAGCCAATCCTGTGTTTGATGGCTTCAGAAGGAGAATTAAAATGGATCTCTTTATTATGTAAATATACCTTCCCCTCTGTATATTTGGAAGCTCCGAAAATTGCTTCCATTACTTCTGTACGTCCTGCTCCTACCAATCCATAAAAACCAAGGATCTCTCCTTTATTTAAATGGAAATTGATTTTGCTAAACCTTTTTTCATTACCTAAATTCTCTACACGTAAAACTTCTTCACCGATCGGATGAACATGGCGGTTATAGTAGTCTGTCAGATTCTGTCTTCCGATCATGTTTGCTACAATTTCCTGCTCATCTGTCTCTTTGATCATCTTTTCTGCGACTTTACAGCCATCACGCATGATAGTAACACGGTCACAGATCTCAAAAAGCTCTTTCATTCGATGGGTAACATAGATGATAGCCGTACCATTCTTTTTCATCTTCTTGACCTGCACAAACAGGGCATCAATTTCTTTTTCTGACAAAGAAGAGGTAGGCTCATCAAGAATAACTACTTTGGCGTTTTTTGCAACGACCTTGGCGATCTCTACCATTTGCTGCTCCGCTGCATTCAGATCACGGCAGTATGCCTTTACATCTATATTCAGCCCCATTTCATCCAATACTTTTTTTGCATCCTCCTCCATCTGCTTATAGTTCAGACGGATTCCTTTATGAGGCTCGCATCCTAAATAAATATTCTGTGCTACCGTCAGATCCGGCGCAATGCTGAGCTCCTGCTGGATTACCGCAATTCCGGCATCCAATGCTTCTTTTGGAGATTTGAAATTACATTCTTTTCCTTCCAAGAAAACTTTTCCTTCAGTTGCCGTATAAACCGCCGCAATAATTTTAATCAGCGTAGATTTTCCGGCACCATTTTCACCCACAAGCGCGTGAGCTTCGCCTGCATAAAAATCAATACTTATGTCTGTCAGTGCCTTTACACCCGGAAATGTCTTGGAAATATTTTTTACCTGCAAACATGCTTCCATATGATTCCCTCTTTTTCTGATTATTAGTCACACTATGCTTCTATTACCTGACAATGGGCCACGCGCCCTTTATAAGTTCGGCGTATACCTGCTAAAACTATGAGGAACGCACTGTGATAAACTTTATGCGCTATGACAAAATGCCGGGCATAAACTGCCCGGCATTCATCAACTCATAAATAAGCAGCTAATATAACCTTAATCAATTTCACGAATTATTATTCTGCTGCGTTTTCAGCTGTGATGATGTACGGATCGATCATGATAACCTGAGCGTCAACTTCGCCTGTTGTGAAGTATTTAGCCATCTGGTTAACGATACCTTTACCAATACCAACTGCATCCTGAGCGATCTCAGATACCCAGTATTTTCCATTCTCTTCGTCGAGGAGAGCTTCTTTTGCTTCCGGGTTTCCATCGAAACCAACGATAACACAGCTAGAACCAGCAGCTTTGATAGCAGCCAGAGCACCTGTTGCAGCCGGGTCACCAGCACAGAATACTGCTGCACATTCCGGATTAGAAACAAGGATTGTCTCCATGATATCCTGAGCAATGTTTGCATCGCCCTGATAGTTGTAACCAGAGAGAACTTTACGATCTGCTTTGCCAAGTGCTTCAAGAGCGCCAGCTTCACGATCCTGTGTAGAAACGGATTCCGGATTACCAATGATAGCAACTGTATCGCCATCTTCTGTCAATCTGATCAGTTCTTCTCCACCGAGAACACCACCCTGATAGTTATCTGTACCTACGAATGAGATAACGTTTGTCAGGTCGTCTGCTTTAGAGTCAAAGTTGAACATTGCAACGCCATTGTTTGCTGCTTCGTTGATACCAGGTACACATCCTGCTGCATCGTTACATGCAAGTGCGATAGCATTACATTTGTTAGCTGTAAAGTTCTGGATTGCATTGATCGCCTTATCAGCTTCAAGGTTACAATCTGTTACATCGTACTGGTCTTCGCTCAAACCGAGAGCTGCACACTGCTCTTCAATACCCTTAGCCACGTTCTGGTAGAACACGTGCTCGAAAGAACCTACGATAAATCCCCACTGCATTTCAGAAAAATCGCCCTCGATTACAGCTTCTGTCTCAGCTTCAGCTGCAAAACCAGCTGTGGACAGTGATGCTGCCAACATTGTTGCAACAAGGATAGATGTGATGACCTTTCTCTTCATAATTTTTTACCTCCTAATACTTAAATAATTTATATAGTTCTCCTATCATCAAATCAACAAACAGCGCGCATCCTGTTGATTTAATAATCAAATAAAAGAAACAGCCTGAAGCTTAACTTTCAAGCTATCGTGATCAAGAATCGGCAAATATGATCTGTATTTTTTTCTCAATCGCCGCATACTCGATACCCGGGCATTTCTTGTCCGTAATAATATAATTTGCTTCACCGTCGAGATCAAAAACCTTCGCCAGATACCTTTTGCTGAACTTCGTATGGTCTGCCAGCACGAAGCTCTGCTTTGAGGACCTGCAAATATTTAATTTGATCGCCGCATCACTGAACTCATCAGTAGAAAATCCAAAGGCTTCATCAATACCGCTGATACCGATAAAACACTTGTCCACATTGATATAAGAAATATTTCTCTCTGCAATAGGACCTGTCACCGTATTGAGCTTAGGATTCAATGAGCCGCCTACTAAAATGACTTCAATCGCTTCTCTGTCGAATGTCTGTGCCAACTCGATAGAATTTGTAATAATCGTAATATTTTTCAATTCACTGGAATTGATCAAAACGGCCAGTTCACGAACTGTCGTGGCACCATCCATTAAAATGGAATCCCCGTCTTCAATAAATTCGAGGGCTTTTCTTGCAATCTGCTGTTTTTCCTCAAGGCAAACCACTGCTAAATTTTGAAAACACCAATCCGGACGTGACTGGTACTTTACGACCGCACCCCCATGGGTCCTCACCACACGGTTCCCCTTCTGCAATTCATCAAGATCTTTTCGAATGGTCACCTCGGATACATTGAACATTTGGCTTAACCTGAGAACACTTGCGGAACCTCTTTCCAGAATCAGCTGCTCGATCTTACTCTGTCTTTCTTTTGCAAACATATGGTGTCCTCTGTGCCTCTGCTTTTGTTTATTTTCGTTTTTCTTTTTATTTCTTTTCTCAAAACTTTTCAAAAGCTCGGCTTTTTTCATAAATTATTTTTTGTTATCGCCACATTCTTTTTTATAAAATAACTCTTTTTTCCACCATTGTCAATATGTAATTGTTGTTTTTTTATAATATTCTTTTGTTATACGGTAAAAAAATAGTAAATTTTATAGATTTTTAATATCCGAGTTTTTTCTTGCACTTATTTTCATTTTTTATATTATACCCCTTTTTTCTTTCGAAAATGTAAGATAATTCTTGACTTCATTTACCTATAATGCTATATTCGAGTTAATAATGATGATGTCAGGGTCAAAAGTCATTAACCACGATGTGCTTGCACATGAGTGGTTATATGACTTAATGGCCCGCCCAAATATGAGGATAAAAGTGGGGTGCATACCCCACGATATCCGAATATTAGGCAGGGTGCTGGATGTCCGGGGGACATCCGTTTAGC
>JALFIB010000166.1 GCA_022776305.1 Lachnospiraceae bacterium | reverse complement strand
CAGTCACAACACCATTTTCATTCGAGGCTTCCGGGGCATCTACCTGCTTATATGCTATAGCCCCCGGCACCTTTGGCTCCAGCTTATCTGCAAGTCCGTATAAACCGTCGGAAATCCCGATAAAAGCAACGGAACATACAGTACCTAAAGCTATCCTGATAATCATTTCTTTTACTCTTTCTTTGTCTGCCATACGAATCCACTCACCTTCTCCCAAAAAATTATATTATTACGCTCAATTTTTATTAAATTTTACCATACCATGATCTGCCCGTCAATAAAAAACAAAGATACATCAAAGTAGTAAATTACACATACAGTCCATAATCATATATCTGCGCGGTACTGGCTTGGAGTCCTGCCCGTTCTCTTCTTGAAAAGTCGGCAAAAATAATGCACATCCATAATGCCAACTTGTTTTGACACGGTCTTTACCGGCAGCTGCGTTTTTCGGAGGAGATTTGCAGCCGCTCTCATCCTGTGGTCAGTCACATAATCTGTAATGGTCACCCCTGTCTCCTTTTTAAATAAATTTGATAAATAAGAAGGGTTCACACTCAGAGCATCTGAAAAATACTGAAGTGTCAGGGCCTGGCTTAAGTCCATGTCAACCGCCAAAATTATTTTCTGTACCAATCCGGAGTATTCCCGTATCGTCTCCACCTGATTGATGCTGCAGAACCGTTCTGCCATTTTTTCTGACAGCAACTTGCACTCCTCAATACTACCGGCTTTATAGATAAGCCTTGTATACTCCGTGTGTAGTGCATCCAATATCAGGTCTATGGTTCCTGTCTGACAGAGATCTATAATGATCAGGGCCATCATCTGTATCAGTTCATATTTCCATTCCGTCAACTCATCATTCAGCCTTCCCGGAACATCCATCCTGTTTTTTTCCTGTACAGCCCTAAGTGTCTGATACTCATTGCCTTCTCGGATTCCTTGAAGAATCCGCTCTGTCAGTTCACGCCTTTTTGAAATATCTTCTGTATAGGACTGAAATCCATTCTCTGAAATTTCCGAATATGTTTTATTTCCTTTACTTCCCAATCTTCTTTCTCCATTTTCTGTCTCTTTATTCATTTTTCGCAAAAATGACAAACGTTTTCAAAACATTTTATTATACTATATATTTTACCCGAAAAACAAATATTGTCCACTAAAAAACAAATTTTATCCGCTGAAATAATACAAAAAAACTGGTATTCTAAAGTTAGTTTATTGTGCATTTTGCCTAATATTTAACAAGCATAATAATTATTTGACAAAGACTTTAAAGCAAACAGAGCTTTTAAGAAAAAAGCTTTTCTGACTAACCAAAAGCTTTTATAAACTAAGGAGGTATTTATGAAACTTAAAACATTTCGGGGCGGTATCCATCCCGATGGGCACAAGGAGCTTTCAAAGGGCCAGCCTGTGGAAACTTACCAGCCCAAGGGTGATCTCGTGTTCCCCATCAACCAGCACATTGGCAAACCGGCCAAACCCATCGTATCCAAAGGGGATACGGTGCTTGCGGGACAAATCATCGCTGAAGCCGACGGATTTGTATCTGCAAATATCATAAGTTCCTGCTCCGGCACTGTAAAAGCTATTGAAGAGCGCCATACTGCTGCAGGCAGCAGGGCCATCTGTATTGTCATTGAAAATGACGGGCAGTACACCCTTGCTCCGGGGATTGGCAATACCCCTCACAATGGGACACTTTCCAGCAAAGATATCCTTGACGCGATCAAAGCAGCCGGTATCGTAGGCATGGGAGGCGCAGGTTTCCCCACCCATGTCAAACTTACATCTAAAAACCCAGAAGCTATCGATTATGTCATCGCCAACGGTTCTGAATGTGAACCATACATCACCTGTGATGACAGGCTGATGCAGAACGAAAACAGAGGCATCGTAGAAGGCCTCCGTCTCGTTCTCCAATTATTCCCCAACGCACAGGGCGTTATCGCCATTGAAAACAACAAACCAGATGCTATCCGTGCTATGGAAGCAGTATGCGCAGGGGAAAAGAACATCACAGTGCAGCCTGTATTAGCGAAATACCCAGAGGGCGGCGAACGAAACCTGATCTCTGTCATCAGCGGACGGGACCTCCGCTTTGGACAGCTTCCTGCAGACGTAGGATGCATGGTATGCAACGTAGGCACCTTAAATGCCATTTACCATGCTGTACATAAGTCGGAGCCCCTGATGGAACGTTATTTCACGGTATCCGGAAACGCTATTGCAAATCCACGTACGTTTTCCGTGCGTATCGGCACTTCCTGTTCAGAGCTGGTAGAAGCAGCCGGCGGTATCAAACCGGGATGCGATGTAAAGAAAGTACTCTTCGGCGGACCTATGATGGGTGTTGCCATTCCGTCACTGGATCTTCCCATATGCAAAAACAACAATGCATTAACAGTACTTACAGAGGATGACGTTGAGATCGCACAGGGTCAGGAAACTGCTTGTATCCGCTGCGGACGATGTACACGTGTATGTCCGATCCATCTGATCCCGCAGGCGATGGCAGATGCTGCGGAACGAAAAGATTACGCCCAATACGAAAAAAGGCTGTATGGATTGGATTGTATCGCATGTGGTTCCTGTACCTACGTATGTCCTGCAAAACGCCCGTTGATGCAGCTGTTCAAAGAGACGAAAGCCGCAATTATGGCTGCAAAGAGAAAGTGAGGTAAATGGCGAGATGAACGAAAAATTATTAAATCTTTCTTCCGGCCCGCATATCAGGAGTAAATTGACCACCGGACGTGTGATGACTGATGTGGCGCTGGCACTGATGCCTGCTACCTTTTTTGGTGTTTACCGTTATGGGCTGCATGCATTTCTCATAATTGCCGTTTCGATCCTTTCGGCGGTTATTTCGGAATTTATTTTTGACATTATCACAAAAAGGCCAAATACCATTAAAGACGGAAGTGCCGTTGTCACAGGACTGCTCCTTGCACTCTCCCTTCCTCCGGCAGTTCCGCTCTATATACCGCTTTTAGGCGGAGTATTTGCGATCCTTTTCGTAAAATGCTTCTTTGGCGGACTTGGCAAAAACTTCATGAACCCGGCAGTTACCGCTAGATGTTTCCTTCTTATTTCTTTCGGAAACATCATGACAAACTATGCGGTTGACGGAATGAGCAGCGCAACACCGCTTGCTGCAATGAAAGCCGGTGAGGCGATCCGTTTATCTGATCTGTTTTTCGGATACAGCAGCGGTGTGATCGGCGGTTCCGCTCTGGCCCTGCTGCTCGGCGGAGTCTTCCTCCTGCTCACACGCGGTATTACATGGGAAATCCCATTATCTTGTATTTTAGCCTTCACTGCATTCATGGCAATTTTCGGCGGACAGGGATTAGATCCTTCTTTCCTTATCGCCCATATTTGCGGCGGCGGTGTCCTGATGGGAGCATTCTTTATGGCAACGGATCCTGTCACCAGCCCGGTCACATCCAGAGGACAGATCCTCTATGGAGCCGTCATGGGTATTTTAGCCGGACTCTTCCGTGTATTTGGCACGGCAGCCGACTCCTTCAGCTATGCGATCATCCTTTCCAATATGGTAGTTCCGTTCATTGATAAGCTTCCTATTCCGAAGCCACTTGGTTACAAGAGCGGTGAATACAAAGAAAGGGAATTCCCGAAAGCTGCTGTCAACCTGACTGTCATCACTTTAGTTGCCGGCCTTGCACTTAGCAGTGTATACATGAT
>JALFIB010000152.1 GCA_022776305.1 Lachnospiraceae bacterium | reverse complement strand
CGAGAGCCCGTGAGCGACATGGAGGACTAATCTTTATGATACAGGAAAATGACCAATTGGAACGTCGGAAAAAGGTACTTTATGACATGATATGTGATAAGCAGTACTTTCCGATGAAGATTAAAGAAATTGCTATCCTTCTACAGGTCCCGAAGGAACAGCGGCCTGAATTAAAAGAAGTATTGGATTCGTTGATCCTAGATGGAAAGGTTGAGATTACCTCAAAGGGGAAATACAGGAAAGCGTCTGCCAAATTCCTTCAGGGGACCTTTATTGCCCATCCGCGGGGATTTGGCTTTGTGGAAATAGAAGGACGTGAGTCTGATATATTTATACCGGAGGATCAGACAGGTGGTGCCATGCATAGGGATATTGTGCAGGTTGCCATCATGAAAAGTGCAGAGGGAAAGCGTCAAGAAGGAACTGTGGTCCGGATCTTGGAACACGGTATCCATGAACTGATCGGCACATATCAAAAGGCAAAGAACTATGGTTTTGTGCTTCCGGATAACCAGAGGATCACATCTGATATTTTTATTCCGAAGGAGTTTAGTAAAGGGGCCATGGATGGCCATAAAGTTCTGGTGGAACTGACTTCTTACGGTACAAAAGGGAAAAATCCAGAGGGAAAAGTAAAAGAGATCATAGGGCATATCAATGATCCGGGTACGGACATACTCTCGGTTGTTTATGAATATGAACTTCCAAATGAATTTCCGGTAAAGGTGATGAATCAGGCAGAAAAAACTGCAGATTATGTCAGTGATGCGGACAGGGAAGGTCGACGGGACCTGCGGGATGTGCAGATGGTTACCATAGATGGAGAAGATGCGAAGGATCTTGATGATGCAGTTTCTCTTCACAGTGATGGAACGTATTATTATTTAGGAGTCCATATTGCAGATGTGGCAAACTATGTGCAGGAGAACAGTGCGCTTGACCGCGAGGCGCAAAATAGGGGCACCAGTGTTTACTTGGCAGACCGTGTGATTCCCATGCTGCCACATAAGCTTTCCAACGGGATCTGTTCCCTTAATGCAGGAGAGGACAGGCTGGCTATGAGCTGTCTGATGAAGATTGACCAAAAAGGCAAAGTAGTAGACCACGAAGTCTGCGAGTCAGTGATCTGTGTTGACCGAAGGATGTCTTATCATGAAGTAAAATCCATTTTGGACTGTATTGAGGGTGAAAACCAAATAGGACAGGACGAGTGCAAAAACAAAATGGATCAGAAAGAGTGCGAAAAAGAATACGGCAGTCTGGTTCCGATGCTCTGCGAGATGGAGAAGCTCATGAATATCCTCAGGTCAAAAAGACGGAAAAGAGGAGCAATCGATTTTAACTTCCCTGAGGCGAAAGTAGTATTAGATGATAAAGGGGTACCTCTTGAATTGATCGTTCATGAACCTAATAAAGCCACCAGAATCATTGAAGAGTTTATGCTGGCGGCAAATGAGACGATTGCGCAGCACTTTTACTGGCAGGAGACACCATTTCTGTATCGTACCCATGAACAGCCAGATGAGGAAAAAATCCAGAAATTGTCAGCATTCATCAGCAATTTCGGATATGGGATGAAAGGTATATCAGAGGAAATCCATCCAAAAGAGCTGCAAAAGCTACTCGCAAGGATTGTAGATACACCTGAGGAGATGATGATCAGCCGGCTGACGCTGCGGTCTATGAAGCAGGCAAAATATACTACGGAATCCACAGGGCATTTTGGCTTAGCGGCACAGCATTACTGCCATTTTACTTCGCCGATCAGGAGATATCCGGATCTTCAGATCCACAGGATCATAAAAGACGTGATACGTGGAAGGATGACACAGCAGCGTGACGAGCATTATAAGAGTATTCTGCCTGAAGTGGCAGAGCACTGCAGCAAGACAGAACGACGTGCTGATGAAGCGGAACGTGAAACAATAAAAATGAAAAAAGCCGAGTATATGTTGAACCATATTGGAGAAGAGTTCGATGCAGTTGTCTCCGGTATGATGTCATACGGTATGTACGCGGAACTTCCCAATACGGTGGAAGGATTGATCCATGTGACACGCATGTATGATGATAGGTATTATTACAACGAAGAGACTTTTGAGATGTATGGTATGGATACGGGGAAAAAGTATAGACTTGGCGATCCGGTACGTATCCGGGTGGTAGATGCGGACAAAGCCACGAAAACCATTGATTTTGAATTGGTGACAGATTCATTAACCATATGAAAGAAAGACAATATCCTCGACTAAGCGAGAGGTAAAAAGGGGGAAATGCCAATGGGAGTATCGACCAAACTGGTTGCCAACAATAAAAAAGCATATCATGATTATTTTATAGAAGATAAATATGAGTCAGGGATATCACTTCATGGGACAGAAGTAAAATCTCTACGTATGGGAAAATGTAGTATAAAAGAATCCTTTATTCGTATCGAAAACGGGGAAGTTTTTATATACGGTATGCATATCAGTCCCTATGAGAAAGGTAATATTTTTAACAAGGACCCTCTGCGCGTCAGAAAGCTGCTGCTTCATAAAAATGAGATCAACAAAATGATGGGGAAAATCGCAGAAAAAGGATATACGCTTGTTCCACTTCAAGTCTATTTTAAAGGCAGCCTTGCAAAGATTGAAATAGGACTGGCAAAAGGAAAGAAGCTGTATGACAAACGTCAGGATATTGCGAAAAAAGACCAACGGCGTGAAGCGGAGAAAGAATTTAAAGTAAAAAACCTGTATTAAATACGAGAATACTATAAGTAAAAAAAGCTGCCGAAAGGATGGCGGTGTTTCCATACATTTCACATACAGTGGACACCATGATCCCTTCGGCAGCTATTTTTTTAAGAAATCTTTTCACTGATCTCCTTTGCAGTTTTAGTCAAGAACCTAAGAATTGACTGGAAAGATTCCTGTTTTTGGTAGAATTCAATGGGGCCGGTGGTACCGATGGCAGCCACCGGTTTGAAGTCTGAATCGTAGATCGGAACAGCGATACAGCCTACGCCGTCTGCGTATTCTTCATCATCCGTCCCGTAACCCTGCTTTGCGAGGACATCAAGCTGTGCCTGAAGCTGTGAAAGGTCTGTGATAGTCTTTGCAGTGTTTCTCTGGAAACGGGAGGAAGCTTTGCGTAAAAACTTTTCCTTTTCTTTGTCCGGAAGCAATGCCGTAAGGATCTTTCCCGATGCGCTGACGTTTATGGGAATCGTCTCATTTAGCTCAGTGATGTAGGTAATAGCAGAACGTGGAAGACACTGTTCGATAGTACAAACACCGCTTTCTGTGAGCACACACAGCTGGCATGCCTGATTTAATTCAGAAGCTACCTGACGCATAAAAGGCAAGGCTATTTTTATAAGATTTTTTTCAGAAAAAGCAATCTCAGCAAACTGCCGCATTTTGTAACCAAGCCGGAAATGATTAGGGCGTGTGGGGTCTTCCACTAGATAGCGGTATTCCTGCATACAGATAACGATACGGTATAAAGAAGTAAATGGTATATTTAAGTGTTCCGATATGGTTTTTAAAGTTTTCGGGGATGGGTCCTCCATGAAGTAATCCAGTATCTGAAGCGTCCGCAGAGTAGCAGGAGGAAAATCTTTGTTGTCCGTTTTCATATGTGTCCCTTTCTGGAGTTAAATTGCTTAACGTCCCAGTACAGTCTTTGTACTTATGGAATTATTATAGCAGAGTCACAGTATGAAATCAATATTTCCATATATGAAAATTAAAATTTCAAAAATGAAAGTAAGGTATTGACATAAGCAGGTGTAATGTAGTACAATAAAAACATCCAAAAAGCAAAAAAAATATACAAAAAGACTGAAAAGGCAAAAAGGTAAAAAAATGATATCGTTAAATCAAATAAAAAAAATTGCTTTTTTCAGAATATTGATGTTTTTTTGCTGCAACATGAAAAGCGGATGCGCGCGCCTTTTTTCATAGCAAACGTGGGAAGTTTTACGCAAAAGGAGGAAGTATTCTTATGAACAAGAAAGTGATTAGCAGTATTTTATGTACAGGTATGTTGATGTCTGCATTTGCAGGAGCAGGATTTACAAGTCAGGCAGCAAACGATGGATATACATTCGCTATGCTGATTCCGACTATGAACCATGAATATTTTGAGAACTGTGTTGAATTTGCACAGAGCTGTGCAGAGACACTTGGATGCGAAGTAGTTGTATACAGTGCAGATAACAATGCTGATACAATGAGTAAGAACGTAGAGGATGCTATCGCAGCAGGTGTTGACGGTATTTTGATCGACCCATATTATGCATCCGGTATGAAATGTGCTGAGATGTGTGAAGCACAGGGCATCCCGATGATCGCATTTGACTCTGACATTGAAGAGTTTGCTCCGCAGGAAGACTATACACAGTATATCAGCTTTATCGGACCGGATGATGCAGATGCTGGATACAATATGGCATGCAACCTCTTTGAAAATGCTACACCGGATGAAGACGGTACATTGTATGTAGGTGTTGTTCAGGGTACACCTGGTACAGCAGTTGCTATCAACCGTGAAGTTGGTTTTGACAAAGCTCTTGAAGAGTATACAGAAAAAGGTATGACCATCGAAGTAGTAGGCCGTGTAAATGGTGACTTCGCAGCTGAGACTTCCCTGACAGCTACAGAGGACCTCCTTCAGAAATCTGAAAAGATCAATGGTATCTGGGCAGCAAACGGCGGAACAGCTACAGGCGTTATGGCAGCATGCAAGAACAACGGATTAGAGCCGGGCAAAGATATCACAATCGTTGGTATGGACCTGAACTCTTCAAACGTAGAGGCAGTTGAGAACGGCGAACTTCAGTATGATATCGGCGGACACTGGCTGGTAGGCGGATATGCAGTAATCCAGATGGTAGACTACCTGAACGGATATGAGATCGCAAATCCGAAGACTATCCTGAAACTCCTCCCGATCACTCAGGACACAGTTGACAAGTTCTACACAGATTATCCGGACAACATCCCGAAGAATTTTGATATCGAAGCAGCTTGCCAGATCAACGGCGGAGATGCTGAGTACTCATCATTTGAATTCAAATTCAGCGAGTAATCATAGTTTCATAGTTTTGCTATATAAATTGTATTGGGGTTAAATGAAAAAGGGGCTTTTGCTTGAAAGAAAATTTCGGGGAAAGCCCTTTTCTGTAAACAGTGTAAGTGAAACCGATTAAACAAAAATGCTCCGAGACTGGAGGGAAGGTACATGATACTAGAAGCGAGAGACGTGTGCAAAGCGTTTGGACCGACCATTGCCTTGGACCGTGCCTATGTGCAGCTGCGTTCCGGCGAGGTTAATGCACTGGTAGGAGAAAATGGTGCAGGAAAGTCTACAATTTTAAAAGCAATCGCAGGTGTGCACCGGATGGATTCCGGTAAGATTACTATTGACGGAAAGACAGTTGAAATCAACAATACATCGGATGCTGTTTCCAACGGGATCAGTATTGTTTTTCAGGAAAGTACCATTAATCCGTTTATAACAATAGCGGAGAATATTTTTATTGACCGATTACATGAATATGGAAAACCACTCAGAGGAATCGATTGGAAAAAGATCAACAAAGACGCACAGGATATATTAGATTCCATGGAGTCTGGAATAGATGTGAAAGCAGATATTCATTCATTGAATTTAGGGCAGTGGAAGCTGATTGAGGTTGCGAGGGCTTTGTCTTACAATCCTAAAATTCTTTTACTGGATGAATCAACTGCATTTTTGAACCATAATGAGACCATCTGTTTCATCAGTTCCGTAAAAAAATTACGGGAAAGCGGCCTTGCCATCGGGTTTGTTTCCCATCATATGCAGGAGATCTATGATCTGGCTGACAGGATCACAGTAATGCGTGACGGAAAATTTATTGTGGAAATGCTGCGGAATGAAGTGACACAGGAACGCCTTGAGTCCGCTATGGTAGGAAGAAATATTGGTGATAAGCTGTATCCGGAAAAGAGAAGCAATCCTTCAGAAAAAGTAGTCCTTCGGGCAGAACATTTATTTGTGGAGAGCCAGCTTGCGGATGCTACTTTCGAGCTGAGAGAAGGTGAGATCCTTGGTATCGGAGGTTTGAAGCAGTCTGGCGGAGATGCCATGATCAACGCAATATACGGAGCCGTTCCCATCAGCGGCGGAAACGTGACGGTGGATGGCGAGACGTATACAAGCACAAAACCGGTACAGAGTTTAGACCGAAAGATCGCCCTTCTTCCCGGTGAGAGGACCTTGGAAGGACTGATCGTCAACTTCAGTATAGGTGAAAATATTGTTCTTTCTGCGGGTCCGAGAAAAGGATTACTTCGCGATAAGAAAAAAGAAAAAGAACTGATTGACCGCTACGTAGAACAGGTTAGGATTAAGACAGATAACCCCAATAATCCTGCTTCCTCTTTGAGCGGCGGCAATATGCAGAAAGTTGTTATTGGAAAATGTCTGGCAACAAACCCAAAGATCCTTCTTTTGAACAACCCCACGCGAGGCATTGATATCAGTGCCAGACAGGAAATCTATTCTTTGATCCGTTCCCTTGCCAATGAAGGGCTGTCAATTATTATGCTGACGGAGGATCTGCTGGAGCTGCTTGGTATGAGTGATCGGATTATCATTACCAGACACAACAAGATCAGTAAGATTTTCGAAGAAAATAACGGGCTTACAGAAGAAGATGTCATTAGCTACATTGTATAAAGAGAGAGGGCTGGAATATGAGCGTAAAAAGTGAAGTAAAAAAACCGATTCAGGTAAAAAAATATTTTCCATTTATTTTGCTGGCTATTCTTGTTGCCATATTTACCATTGGTAATCCGAGATTCTTTACGGCAAAGAACTTTTTAGTTATTGCACAGCAGATGGTGGTAACGCTGATCGCTGCGTATGGTATGCTTTTTGTAATCGTGGAAGGCAGTATTGATTTGTCAGTGGGTGGTATTGTAGCACTTTCTGCTATTGCGGTTGCAAAGACGGTTGATGTACTTGGTATATTTTCTGTAATACCGGCAATTTTAGTAGGAATTGTCTGTGGTATCATCAATGGATGCTGTTTTACATTTTTAAAAATCCCTACCTTTATCACCACTATGGGTACTATGACGGCATTCCGTGGATTAGTGCTGATCCTTACCAACGGGGCCCAGATCATGATCACCAACAAGCCATTCCTGAATCTTTACAACGGACAATACATATCCGGGATTCCAAACAACGTAATCATTGCTGTGATCATAACGATCATTATGTGGTATGTATATAAGAATTTCGCCTTTGCACGAGAAGTAAGGGCAGTAGGTGGTGCAGAAAAAGTAGCAACACTGGCAGGTATTAAGATTAATAAGATCAAAGTAAGCGTCTTTATCCTTTGTGGCGCAATGGCAGGACTTGCAGGTGTATTCCAGGCTGCACGTTCTTATGCGGCAACGCCGACCATGGGCGATGGAATGGAAATGGATGTTATTGCAGCCGTTGTACTTGGCGGTACGCCAATGTCAGGCGGTATCGGAAGCGTAATGACAACTGTTCTCGGTGCTTTGATTATGTGTATTCTGAGTAATGGTATGAATATCATCGGACTTTCTGCCGATATCCAGAAAGTCGTAAAAGGTATCATCTTGATCTTTGCGGTATGTATGACAGTTGACAGAAAGAGAATGGGTGTAATCAAATAATTGTAATCATAATCAAATAGTTGTAACGAAACAATCCCTGCCGGAAAAAAATATGCTGGCAGGGATTGACACCTTGACAAGAAACAAAGAAACGCATATGATAAGAAAGTAATCCCGGGGTAGTAAAGGTTTCGACGGGGGTTATGAAGCTGGAGAAGCTATCCGCAGGTGATGCGTCAAATCACAAAACTAAATATAAACGCTGAAGATAATTTAGCATACGCTGCCTAATGGCAGCTGTCTGACTTAGGGCACCTGCACTTTAAGACCCAGGCATCGACTATGCAGGAAACGACATATGTTAAGCTTTGCGCATATGGGCGTAATATGAAGCTACTGAAGGCAGAAGGGTGTCGGTTCCCGTCTGTCGGAGGAAATGATAAATAACTGACTATGATAGTAGAAGGACAGTGGACTGGCTTTCGGACACGAGTTCGATTCTCGTCTACTCCACTTATTATACAGAATCCGAACTCGTTGAGTTCGGATTCTGTGCGTTTTGCTCCATATGGAAAGAGGCATTGTAGAATAATACAGTGTCTCTATTTTTGTTGATATCAGGGGCAAAAGTCATTAACCACAATCCATTTGGAATCTTTTGTTTTTAACATCATTTTATTACGACACATATTTGACATAAATGTATGTTACGATACCCAAAAGAAAGAGGATATGATAAAATATCCTGAAGAAGAACAGAAAAAGGAGTTGTCATATATGGAACGGCTGAAAGTATTAGTTGTAGATGATGAGAGCAGGATGCGCAAGCTGGTGAAAGACTTTTTGGTAAAAAAAGATTTTGATGTCATAGAAGCGGAAGACGGGGAAAAAGCGGTTGATATTTTCTTTGCCAATAAAGATATCGCATTGATCATTTTGGATGTCATGATGCCGAAAATGGATGGCTGGCAGGTTTGCCGTGAGATCCGTGAATATTCTCAGGTGCCTATTATTATGCTCACCGCTAAGAGCGATGAACGTGATGAGCTTCTTGGATTTGAATTAGGTGTAGATGAATATATTTCAAAACCTTTTAGCCCGAAAATCCTTGTGGCGAGGGTAGAAGCCATTTTAAGAAGGACCAGCGGCTTATCCGCGGATGACATCCTTCGTGCAGGGGCCATTGAAGTAAACAAAGCAGCACATGAAGTGAAAATTGACGGGAAAAATATTGATCTTAGTTATAAAGAGTTTGAACTGCTCACCTATTTTATAGAGAATCAGGGCATTGCACTTTCCAGAGAAAAAATCCTGAACAGTGTCTGGAACTATGATTATTTTGGTGATGCCAGGACCATTGATACCCATGTAAAAAAACTGAGAAGCAAGTTGGGGGATAAAGGTGATTACATAAAAACCATTTGGGGCATGGGGTACAAATTCGAAGTGGAAGGTTGATGGATCATGAAGACCTCTATCAGAAAACAAATGACGATTATTTTTATCGGGTTGATCGTAGGGATGTTTTTGCTTAACTATCTGATCAATACATTTTTTTTGGAAGACTATTATTCCATGCGCAAACAACAGGTTCTGGTGGACGCTTATGAAAAGCTAAATGAGAATATCACGGATGAAGGCCGGATGACAGACAAACAAGTGCAGGAATTTGAAGATATCTGCAACAGGAATAATATCTCTTTTATCGTTACAGATGAGAATTACAACAGGCTGATCTGGACGGATCCGGTATACAGCAGTATGGATTATTCCAGGCTGATCGGCGCACGCTTAAATGGCTATGGGATCGGTATTGATACGGTGGATGAAGATTCCATATTGGCTAAGAATGACAAATATACCATCCAGAAAAAGTTCGATTCTGAAGTGGGAACAAATTATCTGGAAATGTGGGGAGTGCTGGATAAGGGATTCCGTTTTTTGATGCGTATCAATATGGACAGCATACGGGACAGTGTGCAGATATCAAATGAGTTTATCAAATATATCTGTGTGTTTGGTATGATTTTAGCAGGTATTATGGTTATGATCATTACAAACCGCGTGACGAAGCCTATTGCTGAGCTGACAGAGCTGTCTAAGCGCATGGCAGATCTCGACTTTAATGCGAAGTATACAAGTGGAGGAGAAAATGAGATCGGACAGCTGGGAAAACATTTCAATCAGATGTCAGAAAAACTGGAAAAAGCTTATTCGCAGCTTTTGACGGCAAATAATGAACTGCAGAAGGACATTGAGAAAAAAGAAAAAATTGATGACATGAGGAAAGAATTCCTCTCCAATGTTTCCCATGAACTCAAAACTCCTATCGCCCTTATCCAAGGATATGCCGAGGGACTGCAGGAATGTGTCAATGACGATGCAGAAAGCCGTGCATTTTACTGTGATGTGATCATGGATGAAGCATCCAAAATGAATGGTCTGGTACAAAAGCTCCTGACATTAAACCAGCTGGAATTTGGCAATGATCAGGTGGTGATGGAACGTTTTGATTTGACGGATCTTATCAGAAACAAGCTTCAATCCATAGAAATACTGGCACAGCAAAAAGACGCCAAGATCACTTTTGAGGCGACGGAAGAGCAGTACGTTTGGGCCGATGAATTCAAGGTGGAGGAGATCCTTACGAATTACCTGAGCAATGCTTTAAACCATGTGGACGGCGAGCGAAAGATAATGGTGACTACAGAAGACCGAGGCGATGTGATACGCACGACAGTATTTAATACAGGTGCCAATATTCCGGAAGCAGATCTTGGCCTGATCTGGGATAAGTTTTATAAAGTAGATAAAGCGAGGACGCGGGAATACGGTGGCAGCGGCGTGGGACTGTCCATTGTAAAAGCAATCATGGAGTCTTTCCACCAGCAGTATGGTGTGGAAAATTGTGAGAACGGTGTGGCATTCTGGTTTGAACTGAAATCAGAGAAAGGACAACAGGGAGTATGAGTAAAGTAATCGTAATAGGAGGCGGTGCATCCGGCATGATGGCGGCTATCGCAGCGGCAAAGAACGGCCATCAGGTCTGGCTTTTTGAAAAAAATGAAAAGTTAGGAAAAAAGATCTATATTACAGGTAAGGGGCGCTGCAATCTCACAAATAACTGTGAAGTGGAAGAATTGCTTCGGGCAGTCTGTGTCAATCGAAAGTTTTTATACAGTGCTTTCTACGGATACAACAGTCAGGATGTGATCGCATTTTTTGAAAATGCCGGTATGAAAACAAAAACGGAACGTGGAAATAGGGTATTTCCGCTGTCAGATCATTCATCCGACGTGATCGCAGCGCTTGCTTCCCAGATGAGAAAAGCCGGTGTCCATGTAAAATTGAATACTGAGGTAAAAGAGGTTCTGTTTGAAAAAGAAGAGGGCATGGTGACAGAGGAAAATGCAGGAGAGCTTTCTGACCATTGCAAAATGCCCCATATAAAAGGGATTCGGTTGTCTTCCGGTGAAATTGCCTCAGCAGACGCCGTGATTGTGGCTACAGGAGGGATTTCTTACCGAACCACAGGTTCTACCGGCGACGGTTATAAATTCGCTAAAAAAGCCGGACACAGTGTCACAGAGCTATCCCCTTCACTAGTGCCTCTTGAGATAGCAGAGGATTGGGCACAACAAATGCAGGGTCTTTCTTTAAAGAATGTTGAAGTTACGATATTGGACGGGAAAAAGGAATTGTACCGGGACTTCGGAGAGATGATGTTTACCCATTTTGGTGTCACAGGGCCTTTGATCCTTACTGCAAGTACAGTGATACAGAAAAAGCTTTCCGTTCATCCTCTTCAAATGCTCATAGATTTAAAGCCGGCTTTAAGCGAAGAACAGCTGGATGCCAGAATTTTAAGGGAATTTGAGAACAATAAAAATAAACAGTTTAAGACAGTGCTTACATCCTTATTACCGTCTAAAATGATTCCGGTAATGGCCAGACGTGCGGAAATACCTGCTGACAAACCGATTCACGATATTTCGAAGGAAGAGAGAAAACGTCTTATCTCTCTTTTGAAGCAATTTCCTTTGACAGTGACCTCTCTTAGAGATTATAATGAAGCAATCATCACAAGAGGCGGTGTCAGTGTGAAAGAGATCCAGCCATCTACCATGGAGTCCAAAAAAGTAAAAGGCCTCTATTTTGTGGGAGAAGTACTTGACCTCGATGCAGTAACCGGTGGATTCAATCTTCAGATCGCATGGTCTACGGGGTATGCAGCCGGCAGCAGCATAGAGTGATGAACACTGATATATCAAAACACAGGGAGGAAGAAAATGAGTTTTAATATAGCCATTGACGGCCCGGCAGGAGCTGGTAAAAGCACCATAGCAAAGAGGGCTGCAAAAGAACTTTCGTTTATTTATGTAGATACAGGCGCGATGTACCGGTCCATCGCTCTGGGACTGCTTCGGGGGGGCGTAGATATTGAGGATACGCAGGCCCTTGAAAAGGCACTTGAGCAGATCGAGGTTTCCATCGGATATGAGAATCATGAGCAGCAGGTGTTTTTAAATCAGGAAAATGTGTCCGGATTGATCCGAACAGAGGAAGTCAGCCGGATGGCAAGCGCCGCTTCAGCGAAACCTCAGGTAAGGGCCAAACTGACAGAACTTCAGCGTTCTCTGGCACGTAGGGAAGACGTGCTGATGGACGGAAGGGATATCGGGACAATGATCCTTCCAGATGCGCAGCTGAAAATTTATCTGACGGCAAGTGTACATACACGCGCATTGAGACGCTATAAAGAGCTCATAGAGCGCGGGGAGGACTGCAGCTTAGAAGATATCGAAAAAGACATCGAAGAGCGTGATTACCGTGATATGCACCGTGAGACAGCTCCCCTTTGTCAGGCAGAAGACGCTGTTCTGATAGATTCTTCTGAAATGACCATTGATGAGGTAGTGGAACGTATCATTTCCCTCGCAAAAAGCAGGATGTGAAATTAAAACAGTACTTTATATGCGTGAAAGAATGGAACAGGAAAACGGATCATAACATTGGGGGAAAGAAATGGAAGTAATCGTGGCAAAAACCGCTGGGTTTTGTTTTGGGGTAAAAAGGGCTGTGGAGCAGGTGTACCAGCAGATAGAAGCAGGGAAGAAACCGATCTATACATACGGTCCTATTATCCACAACGAAGAAGTGGTTCGTGAGTTGGAAGAAAAAGGCGTGCAGATCATTGACGGTGAAGAAGAATTAAAACAAATCACAGAAGGTACTGTGATCATTCGATCCCATGGAGTAGCGGAACACATTTACCGTATCATGGAAGAAAAAAAGCTTGATATCGTAGATGCCACATGCCCATTCGTAAAAAAGATCCACAGGATCGTCCATGAACACAGTTCAAAAGGAGAAGAGGTAGTCATTATTGGAAATGACGGACACCCTGAAGTGGAAGGAATAAAAGGCTGGTGCTGTGGAAAGGTGACAGTGCTTGGAAGTGAAGAAGAGGCAGCATCATTCCGAAGTGATTCTGGGAATCCGATATGCATTGTTTCACAGACGACATTTAATTACAAGAAATTTGATAAATTAGTTGAAATTATTTCAAAAATGGGTTATGATAGAGTGGATATTTTGAATACGATATGCAGTGCTACGGAAGAGCGACAGTCGGAAGCGCGTGAGATTGCAGCAAAAGCCGACAGTATGATCGTCATTGGCGGCAGCCACAGTTCGAACACACGTAAATTGTATGAGATATGTCAAAAAGAATGTGCAAATACTTACTATATACAAACAATTAAAGATTTGGATATTCGGCTATTGCCATCCAGGGGTTGCGTAGGTATTACAGCAGGGGCATCGACCCCAAATAATTTGATTGAGGAGGTTTCAAAACAATGCCAGATTTAAGTTTTGAACAAATGCTGGAAGAATCATTAAAAACAATTCATAATGGAGAGGTAGTCGAAGGCACTGTCATTGATGTCAAAGAAGATGAAATCATCTTGAACATTGGATATAAGGCTGATGGTATTATTACCAGAAGTGAATATACAAATGAACCGAATGTTGACCTTCGCACACTTGTTCAGGTAAATGATAAGATGGAAGCAAAGGTTCTGAAGGTAAATGACGGCGACGGACAAGTACTGTTGACTTACAAGCGCCTTGCAGCAGAAAAAGGAAATAAGAGACTTGAGGAAGCATTCAATACACAGGAAGTACTGAAAGCTCCGGTTGTACAGGTTCTTTCCGGCGGCCTTAGTGTTGTAGTTGATGAAGCCAGAGTATTTATTCCGGCTAGCCTTGTTTCTGATACTTATGAGAAGAATCTTGAGAAGTATGCAGGACAGGAAATCGAGTTTGTTATCACAGAGTTCAACCCGAGAAGAAGAAGGATCATCGGCGATCGCAAACAGCTTCTCGTTGCAAAGAAGGCTGAGATGCAGAAAGCCCTGTTTGAGAGAATCGCAGTCGGCGATGTTGTAGAAGGCGTCGTTAAGAATGTGACTGACTTCGGTGCATTTATCGATCTTGGCGGAGCAGACGGACTGCTTCATATCTCTGAGATGTCATGGGGACATGTAGAGAACCCGAAGAAAGTATTTAAAGTTGGTGACAAGCTTGAAGTCTTGATCAAAGATATCAATGGCGATAAGATTGCACTGAGTCTTAAGTTTGAAGATCAGAATCCGTGGCTGACAGCTTCTGAGAAATATGCTGTAGGAAATGTAGTAGAAGGTAAAGTTGCAAGAATGACAGATTTCGGTGCATTTGTTGAGCTTGAGCCGGGTGTAGATGCTCTGCTGCATGTATCCCAGATCTCTCATGACCATGTAGACAAGCCTGCAGATATCCTCAGTGTAGGACAGGTGATCAGCGCTAAAGTTGTTGATTTCAATGGTGAAGACAAGAAGATCAGCCTTAGCATGAAGGCTCTTGAAGCTGCTCCTGTACAGGAAGCACCTGTATACGATGAGGAAGAAGCTCCGGTAGAAGAGTAAATTACATGACTAGTTTAATATAAGATTTACTGAGGCATAGGATTTTTCTTATGCCTCTTCTGCTAAAATTGAAAAGCATTTTATGCTCTAGTAAAATTTTACATAATATAACTACGAAAACAGGAGGTAGCGATATGAAAATTGTATTTGACGAAAGCCTGTATACAGGTAACGAACTGATTGACGGAGAGCACAAAGAACTGATCGAGAGAGTGAATAAACTCGTGGAGAGCTGTGAAAAAGGCACAGAGAAAGTTGCAGCAGTAAAGACGCTGGATTTCTTGATGGACTACACGGAGTTCCATTTTGCGGATGAAGAGAAGCTTCAAAAAGAAGTAGGGTATGACAAACTGGATCAGCATCATGGAAAACATGAGGAGTTCAAAAAGGCAGTCGGTGAATTACGTGAGATGTTAGAGGAAGAAGAAGGCCCGAGTAATGCTTTCGTTGAGGCTGTTAATAAAAATGTAAGCCAGTGGCTGGTTGAGCATATTCAGGGATGGGATAAGGCACTTGCTGATTTTATCCGTGCAAAATAAAGAATTATACGTTGATTCTGAACTTGTGAAAGACGAATAATCAGCGTTATGCTCTAGAAAGGGTAACTCATTTTATTAAGCGATGTAGAGTATCCTATACAAAGAGAGATGAAGAACGTTTTCAAAAGGAAATGGTATTTATAAGAAAAGGCGATGGCCGCTTAGCTGGTGTTCAGCTTTGCGGCCATTGCCTTTTCTTGTGTGTATAGGATTTTTTTGATGGGCTTATTACGAGCTATACTACGAAATATATAAAAGAATATGTGACTCGTCGGTCTTGTGGCTCCACAGATTATTCGTGATCCGGAAGCCGTTTTTTGATAACTTTAACTGGACACTTCTCTGCGCATTTTCCACATCCTACGCATTTCTCGTAATCAATATGGGAAATATTGTTTTCAACGTGAATCGCATCAGACTCACATTGTTTTTCGCACAACTTACAGCCGATACATCCTGCTGAACATACCTTCTTTACAGAAGGACCGCGATCGCGGCTGGAGCAGGCTACAGCGTATGTTGATTTATCCGGAAGGATCTCAATCAGGTGCTTCGGACAAGCAGATACACATTTACCGCAGGCACGGCACAGTTCGCGGTCTACAACAGCCACGCC
>JALFIB010000145.1 GCA_022776305.1 Lachnospiraceae bacterium | reverse complement strand
CGGCTGTAGGGTAATGCGTCGTATCGGCGGTTATGGTTACAGGCGGAGGGGGTGCACTAAAATTATTATATGGCGTAACTGTTCCGAACACGGTAAAAACGAAAAATAGAGGGTGCAGAATGGTTACTAGAAGCATATTTACGTTTTTTCAGAAAAGGTAGGTCATATATTATGAAAATAGTTATGCTTGGAGCACCTGGTGCTGGAAAAGGAACTCAGGCAAAGATGATTGCATCCAAATATCAGGTACCGCATATTTCTACAGGTGATATTTTCCGCGCAAATATAAAAAATGGTACAGAGCTTGGAAAAAAGGCAAAAGAGTACATGGATCAGGGACTTCTGGTTCCGGATGAACTGACCGTAGATCTTGTAATTGACAGACTGAGTCAGGATGACTGCAAAAAAGGTTATATTCTGGATGGATTCCCACGTACGATCCCGCAGGCAGAAGCACTGGATGCTGCACTTGCAAAACGCGGTGAAAAGATGGATTTTGCCATTGATGTAGATGTACCGGACGAGAATATCATATCCAGAATGTCAGGAAGAAGAGCTTGTACTGGATGCGGCGCAACGTATCACATTGTTTACAATCCGTCTAAAAAAGGTGATGTATGCGAAGTGTGCGGCGAGACATTGATCTTAAGAGATGATGACAAGCCGGAGACAGTCCAGAAGAGACTGGCCGTATACCACGACCAGACCCAGCCCCTGATTGATTACTATACAGGCCAGAGCATCCTGAAGACAGTAGATGGTACACAGGATATGAACGATGTATTTGCAGCTATCACAGAGATTCTGGAGGCGTAAGCAATGGCAGTAACAGTAAAATCTGCAAGGGAAATTGAATTGATGAGAGAGGCTGGACGCCTTTTGGAGATCGTCCACAAAGAACTGGCAGATGCCATCCGTCCGGGAATATCCACTTATGATCTGGATAAACTGGGGGAGAAAGTCATCCGCAGTTTCGGATGTGAGCCGAATTTTCTGAATTATAACGGATATCCCGCATCTTTCTGTATTTCCGTAAACGATGAAGTCGTCCACGGAATCCCATATAAAGAAAAAATACTGCATGAAGGAGATATCGTCAGTATTGACGCAGGATTGATCTACAAAGGAATGCACTCTGACGCGGCGCGCACCTACGGTGTGGGTAAAATCTCACCGGAAGCACAGAAACTGATCGATGTGACCCGTGAATCCTTCTTCCGAGGGATTGAGTTTGCGAAAGCAGGACACAGGCTTCATGAGATCTCAGGTGCGATCGGGGATTATGCAGAGTCTTTCGGATATGGCGTTGTCCGTGATCTGGTGGGTCATGGGATCGGCCATGCGCTCCATGAGGATCCGCAGATCCCGAACTTCAGGCAGAGGAGCAGAGGTATCCGTCTTGTACCGGGAATGACATTGGCCATTGAGCCGATGATCAATGCAGGCCGTGCAGATGTGGAATGGCTCGATGATGATTGGACGGTGGTGACGGAGGACGGAAGTCTTTCCGCGCATTATGAAAATACAGTCCTGATCACCGAGGGAGAACCGGAGATCCTGACTTTAAGTGAGGAAAGTCCGGAGGGGCGTAAAGCTTCATTTTAGGAAGCCCGAAAACCCAGGAGGGAACCATGAGAGAATGGAAATCTGAAATGCTGGCCATTTCAAGAGCCGGTCACGATAAAGACACCGTGTATGTGGTGCTCAAAAGCGATGATACGTATCTTTGGCTGGCGGACGGTAAAAGAAGGCTTTTAGAAACGCCGAAAAAAAAGAAATGGAAGCATGTGCAGGTGATAAAATGCCTGCCGGACGAAATTCTCAGCCAGATGCAGAACATTACATTAGATGCCCACGTGCGGAGGCTTCTGGCAGATTATCGTAAGCTGCAGGAACAAGAGTAAGATCTGGGACAGTGATCACTGTCCGAACCATTGTAAAGTAACAGGAGGTCTATATGTCAAAAGCAGATGTCATAGAAGTAGAAGGTACCGTGCTTGAAAAGCTTCCTAACGCAATGTTCCGCGTAGAGCTTGAAAACAAGCATGTCGTGCTGGCACATATCAGTGGAAAGCTTCGTATGAACTTTATCCGTATTCTTCCGGGAGATAAGGTTACGATTGAACTGTCTCCTTATGATCTGACAAAAGGAAGAATTATCTGGAGAGATAAATAAGAGTTATAAATAAAAGTTATATAAATGAAAAAAGATACGGTTTTTGTTGTAAGAACGGAACGGTATCTTTTTTATGTCAAGAGAAGGAGACCAGCTTTGGAAGAAGCAGGATCCTTCTCTTTTTTGACGACTTGACTAAAGTAAGATCCTCCTGCTTGACGGAACGGAATAAATGTATTAGACTGGCAGAAACAGATGATGGTGCTGTATGGAGAATGTATCAGGCATTTACTTATAGCCGGAAGAATTTCTAAATTCTATTCCATTCCACGGAAACTTCCGTGATTCTTTTCATAGGGTTCCTATGAATCAAGACGTATCTATCCCGGTTTCAGGGAAATTACAACGATGACAAACGTATAAACCATAACCTACAACAAAGAAAATACACAGTGAAAACCATTGTCTGCAAATATTTTTTTTGCTATAGTAAAAGCAGGATCATTCCCATATAGCTTCACAGAAAGGAGCTAAATGGAAGAAAAAAAGGAACAGTGGCAGCATGATGAACCGGCGGAGGTTCAGGAAATCCGGCAGCACGATGAACCGGTGGAGGTTCAGGAAATCCGGCAGCACGATGAACCGGTGGAGGTTCAGGAAATCTGGCAGCATGAGGATGCAGCATTAAAGACTTCTATGCAGTTTTTTGCGGAAGAATTGCTGCCGCTTTTTGGCATTACCCAAAAGGCAGTGGGGATAGCCCCAACAGAATTGGTACATCTGGACCTAAAAAAACTCTACCAAGATTTTAATGTGGTGATGGAGGATCGTTCATGGAGCCATTTTGAATTCCAGAGTAAAGATGGGGGCATAAAAGACTTAAAGCGTTCAAATTTTTAGAGCCTGCAGAACTGCAGGAGATAGTGGAGGCGATAAGTATGACGAGACTTGGACAAATGCTTGTAGATAAGGGAATACAAGAAGGGATGAAAGAAGGAATAAAAGAAGGGATGAGAGAAGGGATGAAAGAAGGGAGAGAAGAGGAAAAGCTGTCGAATGCACGAAATCTGATCGATCTTTTGGATGCAGAGACTATTGCAGAGCGCATCGGGTTGCCGCTTGAGATAGTACAGAAAATAAAAAGGGAGAGTAAGCAGGGAACGATTTAACAGTATAGTAATATCAGTGAAACCACGCCGCAGGATACAGAAAATCTGGTCCTGCGGCGTAAACATTTCTGTGAATAATTACTGAATTTCAGAGCTGATTTTTGGACGGGGTTACGCGTTTAACCCATTGTGGATTTTGAAAACCTCGCTTAAGATAAGTTCAGAGTAAAGCACAGAGGAGAGGCGAGATGAAAGATTCGAGAAATCAAAAAAAGATTGCAGGAGAGATTGCGACTCGTCAATTCAATCAAGGGTTGCAGGATGGAAAACCTACCGATGAGCGGACGAGGATTGTGGACATTGCGGAGGAGCTGGGCCTTAGTACAGCAACAGTCTCCAATGTGATCCATGGCAAGACAAAGAAGATCTCGGACGAGACGGTAAAGCGCGTGCAGGAGCTTTTAGAAAAGAGGGCTTATATCCCGAATATGGCAGGCATTCTTCTGGCTCAGAATAATTCCCGGATCATCGGGGTGGTGATCAATGACCATGAAAAATATGAGGGCCACGTGCTGGAAGATGGGTTTATTGCGTCAGCCATCAATGCGCTCTCCAGAGAACTTGATAAAGCCGGATATTTTATGATGGTAAAAGTGACGGGCGATTGGAATGAGATACCGCGTATTGCATCTATGTGGAACATGGACGGGATTGTGGTGATCGGATTTTGCGGCAGTGATTACAGAAAACTGCGGGCATCTATGCACATTCCTTTCGTGGTGTACGATGGATACTTTGAAGAGTCGGAAGGAATCTGCAATCTCGTAATCGATGACTATGATGGCGGGTATCAGGTAGGAAAGTATCTGGGAAGCATGGGACACAAAAAAATCTTGTGTATTGCGGACAATTATACTTGCATGGATAAAGAACGGATCGATGGCTGCTATGATGGCATCGGAAAAACTTGCCATCTTGATTTTTTGCAGATCCCTTTTGCAAAGAAGGAGCGGGAGCGGTTTTATCTGGATCATTTTTCTGAGATCATGGAGTATTCTGCTGTCTTTGCAGTATCTGACTTTTATGCCATAGAACTGATCCAGAATCTGCAAAAGCAGGGAGTACGGATCCCGGAAGACATTTCTGTGGTAGGTTTTGATGACAGTTTATTGAGCCGCCAAATGTGCCCCCTGCTCACTACAGTAAAACAAGATGCAAGTGCACGGGCAGAATTCGCAATCGGTATTTTGCAGGAAATGAAACAGGGAATTTACGAAAAAACTACGGTCAAGCTTCCGGTGCAGCTGGTAGAAAGGGACAGTGTGAGGCAGATGAAGAATTATTTGGTAAAACAAAGAAGCGAACAGCAAAGATAAGTGTGAATAAAAAAGGAAGAAGTGGACAGCAAATGTGGAAACGAGTATGAAATAAGGGGCAAACGACAAAAGTTCGAAACGAGTATGAAAGAGTATGAAATAAGAAGCGAACAACAAAAGTTAGGAACGAAGATAAAAAAGAGATAAGTACCAAATATAGGAATGAGTATGAGAGAATGGAAAAGAGAGAACAAAAATGGAAAATAATATAGGAAATGCAGATAAATTTTATAAAAATGTGATCAGGATCGCGGTGCCGGTGACGCTTCAGTCATTGCTTCAATCCTCTTTCAGTGTGGTGGACCAATTGATGATCGGAACATTGGGAAGCAGCAGTATCGCGGGAGTTGGGCTTGGGGGAAAATTTGTTTCCCTGTATTCCGTTCCGCTTTCAGCCATTGCGGCTGCAGCGGGGATCATGATTTCCCAGTACATGGGAAAACAGGAAGAAAAAGAGATCAGCAGAAGCTATTTTTCCAATCTTTTTCTGGCACTTACCCTTGGAATATTGTTTGCCTGCATGTGTGTCCTTCTTCCGGGAAAGATCATGTGGTTTTATACGAAGGATGGGGTTACCGGGGCGATCGGAGCAGGTTATCTGCGCATTTTGGCTTTGTCGTTTCTGCCTATGGCAGTCACTTCTTTGACGACGACACTGCTTCGGTGCATGGAGGCGGCCATGTTCCCTTTATATGCCAGCATTGCAGCCGTCATGCTGAATACATTGCTGAATTATCTGCTGATTTTCGGGAAAGCAGGTGTTCCCCAGTTGGGAGCAAATGGGGCAGCAATCGCAACTGTTTTATCACAGATCGTGCTGTGTGCAATGACGCTTGCTTTTTTCTTTTATCATTATAAAAAACAGAAAATAAAAATGCGGCTGATATGGCGTTTCCACGGAAGTGCAAAAAAGCAATACCTCGGTATCCTGTGTCCGATCCTTGTCTGTGAGTTCCTCTGGAGCCTCGGGGAAAATGTATACGGTGCAATTTATGGGAATATGGGAACGCAGGCATGTGCAGCCATCACACTTACGGTGCCGATCCAGACACTGCTGATCGGTGCGCTCAGCGGCCTTTCCCAAGCGGCCGGGATCATGATCGGGAAATCCCTAGGAAGCGGAGCGTATGAAAAAGCATACCGTGAATCGAAACAGCTTATGTGGTACGGATTTGGAGGTTCTCTGGTTTTGTCGGTATTACTTTTATTTGCGGGACCTTTTTACGTACGCTTTTATCAGGTGGAACCGGAGGTCCGGCGGTCGGCAGTCCGCCTTCTGGTCGCTTTTGCGGTGATTGCCCCGGTAAAAGTCCAAAACATGATATTGGGCGGCGGGATCATACGAAGCGGAGGAAAGACAAAATATATCATGTGGGTGGATTTTATCGGCACATGGATCTTCGGTGTTCCGTTGGGACTGCTTAGCGCATTTGTCTGGAAATTGCCGATTCCTTCTGTGTATTTTATCTTGTCTTTGGAAGAATGCGTTCGACTAGGGATTACCTTCGTGCTTTTCCGAAAGAGAGGGTGGATGAGGAGTCTGGAATCAGGGGAAACTTCATAAGAAAAGAAAAAACAGGCATTCAAGTATGCCACGGCGTACTTGTCGCGGGGCGCGCTCAAAAAGCGCTTTCCTGCAATACCTGTTTCTATTATGTTTGAAAAATGAAATCTCAAAAAATCCATGAAGCATTTTTTGCTTAGCTTATTCTATGGTTTTAAAAATATTGTCTCCCAGCTCACTTTCTTAATCCATGTGGCTGAAATACTCCATAAGCTCTGAGTATTCTGCAGCCTGCTGGGAATCACTGGGATCAAACTGCACATCGGTGGGATACAATGCTACGTATTTTTTGTCTGCACTCAAGCCGCAGACGATCCAGTCAGGAAATTCGGAGTAGGAATTATCTGCCCAGTCATAAGCGATTACAGAAACCACATGTCCACCGTATCCGGAATCATAAGCTTTATCGTATACGATCTCAAAAGAGGATGGATCATTCTGTAAGATGGATAATTCGATATAAGCAGGAATACGAAGGGTGAAATAGTCCGTGGTAAGGACTTCGATATCGCCGTCATACTCACTGGTTAAGTTGGAGAGGATATCAAAACCTCCGTAGCCATATGCGTATTCATAAACTGTATCAAAGCTGTAACCGGGCTGGTCAAGGATGTATTCGTTTGGGCTTAATTCCTTTTCGCGCTGTGAAAGTTTTTGGATATTCGCAGATTCATAACTGTTGAACACGCTTTCAGAAAAACTGTCGGGTGATACAGTACCCTGATACCATACTTGCTCTTCAAAATAATTAGTCAGCTCTTCTGAGCGGAACATTCTCCCATGCTTTGCATAAATTTCATTTTTACCGTAGCACACTACCTGCGGAGGCATTTCTACGATCTCACTGTCTGTCAGATAGCGGGAATCTGAATCCGGCAGGATGTACTCGAAAGCTTTTGGTTCTGCGGATGCTTTTTGTGGGAAAAACGGAAGACAGACAAGAGAAAACAAAAGCACCGGTAATAAGTTTTTGAAAAAGGAGTTATTTTTTTGTTTATTCATATCGTTCAACCACCCTTTCTACTTTATGATAGTTAGTTATTATGATTCTAATATAGCATAGAAAACGAAAGAATCAAAGATTTCTTATGGCTTGACTCCTGTTTCGAAAACCATTGTCTGTAAATACATTTT
>JALFIB010000012.1 GCA_022776305.1 Lachnospiraceae bacterium | reverse complement strand
CTGGTGAAACAGGAGGAGAATCAGAAACGGATCCTTGCGGATCTGGTTGAGCCGGGGGATGTGGTGGTCCTAGTAGTTCCCATTGATTCCGCTGCACCGAAAGGCCGCTTGATCCTGCCCCAGCAGCAGACCATCCGGGATGGGCTGGAAGCCGGGGTATCGGTGGTGGTGACCCGCGAAAGTGAATTGACCCAGACACTTGCGGCACTGTCTAAAAAGCCGAAGCTTGTGATCACGGATTCACAGGCATTTGGAAAAGTATCAAAGGATACGCCCAAGGACATCCTTCTGACATCATTTTCCATTTTATTCGTCCGGTATAAAGGAAATCTGGAGGCGGCAGTACGGGGAGCAGCGCAGCTTGATAAGCTGAAAGATGGGGACAGGATCTTGATCTCAGAAGGCTGCACACACCACCGCCAGTGCGATGATATCGGGACGGTAAAAATGCCCCGCTGGGTGACCGATTACGCGAATCACCGCCCCCTTACCGTGTTTACCGCCGGTTGCCCGGAGCAGAAACAGGGATTAGAGATTAATTCTCAGGAACAGCAGCAGGGATTAGAAGGCGATTGCTCGGAACAGGAGCAGGGATTGGAGGCCGGATCGCAGGAGAAGAAGCAGAGATTGGAGGATGGTTCCCCGGAAATAAATCTTCAGTTTGATTTTACCTCCGGTATGGGATTCCCCGAGGACTTATCCAAGTATGCGATGGTCATCCACTGCGGCGCATGTATGGTCAATGAGCGGGAGATGCAGTACCGGGTGCGTCAGGCAGAGGACGCAGGCGTGCCCATGACCAATTATGGGATCGCAATTGCGCAGATGCACGGGATCCTGAAGCGGAGTCTGGGCCCGTTCCCAAATATTCAAAAATTGCTTTTGGATAGAACATGACACCTGAAATGGAACCTGAAATCCTTTCAAAATATCAAAAAACTGCTTCCGGACAGAGTATAAATCCGAAAGCAGCGTATGAAATATTTGCTGTATGATGTGCCGTGATCACGGCTGCTGAGATAGTTCCGGCAGCCGGATCACGGTACCTTTTAATTTTTCCACATCTTCTTCTTGGTGGGTGACCAGAAGAAGGGTACGTCCGCAGAGGTATTTCCGGATCAGTCGGATCACGCGGTCTCTGGTGGCCTCATCCAGGCCGGTGAATGGTTCGTCCATGATGATCAGGTCGGAGGGCGATGCAAGTGCTCTTGCGATGGCGGCCCGGCGTTTCATGCCGCCGCTTAGCTGGGAGACCGGCTTGGACAAAGCGTCCGCTTCCAGAAATTGCTCCAGAAAACGCTGGATCTCAGAAGAAGATACGGATTTTTCGCAGGCAAGGCGGATATTTTTCAGGGGGCTTAGAAACTCAAACAGCCTGTCTTCTTGGAAGACGGCGGTGGTTTTTTGACCTGCAAGCCCTTGGATACTGCCTTGTCCCGGGGCTTCCAGATTCATAATAAGACGCAAAAATGTGGTCTTGCCGCAGCCGGAGGGTCCTAAGAGACAGTAGACCGTTCCGGAGCTCAGGGTGAGTGACACGTCCGAGAGTACGGGCTTCGTTCCGTAAGATTTCCATAAATGGGAAATCTGCACCGGTTCCGGAGAAAAGGATTTTGTCGTCCAAGGGTCTTCTGCAGAAAGAGATTTTGCCGTCCGATGATCCTCTCCAGAAAAGGATTTTGTTGCCCAAGGGTCTTCTGCTTTGCAGTCCGGCATATGGGAATTTTTCCATGTGGTTGCATTGGCAGAAGAAGCTTTGGGTATTTTTTTGTCCGCATTTCCTTTTAGGTCACGTGATGCCAGATCCAGTAGGAGTAAGAATAGTTTTTCAAAAACCTTGCTTACGATGATGATCACAAAGGTCCACGCGAACAATTCCGCTGTACTGAGATAGATTTTGGCCATGTACAGCTTTTCGCCGATGGAATGGGCGGGGACGCCGATGACTTCTGCGGCAATGCCGGATTTCCAAGCCATTCCGAGGGCAATATGGCATCCCGCCTGCAGATAAGGTATCAGCGCAGGCCGGTAAAGGTACAGCAGTTTTTTTTGCGGGCTGAAACGGAAAATCTGCGCCATCTCCAGCAACTTCTGGTCTACATGGTGGATTCCTTCCAAAACATTCCGGTAGATGACCGGAAAGACGATGAGGAAGGTGATCAGGACGGACAGGTTTTCGGAGCCGATCCAGATGAGGGCCAGAATGACGAAAGACGCCACCGGAACGGACTGCAGCAGTGCCACCACAGGCTCTAAAAATTCACGGAGCAAAGAAAAACGCCCTGCGGCGCTGCCCAGAAGGATGCCCAGCAAAAAAGCGCCGGAAAATCCCAGAGCGATACGCAGCCAGGAGGAAAAGATCGTCAGCCAGAAATCAGGAAGAAAGATCTGGACAGACAATGATTGCAGCGCTTCCCATGGACCCACAAAGATGATTTTATTTGGGATCGCCTCTGCAGCAAACTGCCACAGGGAGATCCAGATGAGAATGATGATAAAAGAACGAAATTTTTTCTTCATGCGGTTACTTTAAGATATAATAGAAATCTTCAGACGGAAGTGATCCGCCTACGGAAGTAGGATCTAATTCACAGAGGACACCGAGATAACCTTCCAGTGCGGATTTCATTTCTTCCCCTTTGACGCAGGTGATGTTGCAGTAGGGGATTGCTTTTTCTGCAATGGGAGCCTTTTCTACGATACCTTTTTCCGCGATCAATGCTGCCGCATCGGCCGGGTTTTCATTGGTGTATGCAGCGGAAGCTTCATGCTCGCTGAGGAAATCTGCTATGATCTCGGGATTTTCTTCTATAAATTCACTTCTTGCGATGGTAACACCTGTCACCAGACGGCTGCCGCTTTCTTCCTGGACTTTTTCCCACTCAGCAGTCAGGTCAAGGGCAATACGGAGGTTTTCATTCTTCATTCCGGCAGCTGTGACGAAGGGCTGTGGAAGCAGGCCGATGGCTGACGCATCATTGGCCAGAACAGAAACGACTTCTGTGGCTTCTGATTTGTACTCTAAGGTTACGTCGTCGGTGGAAAGGCCGTTCTCTGAAAGAAGATACTGCAAAACGTAGTCCGGAGAGGTCCCTTTGCCTGTGAGGTAGATCGTTTTGCCGGCAAGGTCAGAGATGGACTGGATGGTGTCGCCGCACTCCACAACGTAAAGGACTCCCAGTGTGTTGAGGTCGATCACCTGAATACCGCCCTCCGTTTTATTGTAGAGAATACTGGACACGTTTGCAGGAACCATGGCAATGTCTAATTTCCCGCCGATCACTTGGGATAACAAGTCATCTGCTGCCGTCGCCATGGTGAATTCATAATCGTAAGCGGTTTCTCCTGCTTCCGCCTTTTCCATCAGGGAAACGATGCCCATGGAGGTAGGGCCTTTTAGGGAACCTACTTGTACCGCAGATTCTTCGGCACACGCACCGGCTCCGGTCAGTGCCGTGACAGACAACAGCATAGCACACAGTTTTAACATGTTTCTCTTCATAAAAATGTCCTCCTTGTTGAAATTGTTGGAATAATTATCTTTATTGTAGGCTGAATTTGGTAAAAATACAAGAAAAAAGTGTGAAAATAAAATTGCAAAAAAGTGGAAAACGACCCTTGACAAAATGAATAAACTAGTGTACTATATTGCTAGTACACAGATACACCAGAACAGGAGAAATTATGGAATTCAAATCAGCGCTTCCTATTTATTTACAAGTTATGACAGAGATCAAGAGGGATATCGTTACAGGCAGGATCCAGTTAGGAGAGAAGCTTCCCTCGGTCCGGGATCTTGCGGTCTATTACACGATCAATCCCAATACAGTCAGCCGAGTTTATAAAGAGCTGGAGAGCGAAGGCGTTTGTTTTACGAAGCGTGGGATGGGGACATTTGTGACAGAGGATACGAAGAAGGTGGAGCAAATGAAAGAAGAAATGGCAAGTGAGATCGTAGCACATTTTTTAGAGGGTATGCAGCAGATCGGCATTTCGAAAGAAGAGGCCATCGAGCGCCTCAGGACTACAGAAAAATAAGAAAAAGAGGTAACTATTCAAAGCCCCTGCGAATGTTTGAGGAAGGGATATGAATGGTTCAAAAAGAGATCATTTGTTGAGGGAGGACATTATGTTAGAATGTAAGGAAATTACGAAAACTTATGGGAAAAAGACGGCAGTAGACCATGTGTCCATGCGCATGGAGCCGGGACATATCTACGCTATGCTCGGGCCGAATGGCAGCGGCAAGACCACGCTGATGAAGATGGCGGTTGGCCTTGTGAAGCCAAATGAGGGCGGGTTTTACTATAAAGGGCAGCCCATCGGGGTGGAAAGCCGCAAGGAGATCGCCTATATGTCTACAGAGCCGTATTTTTACCAGTGGATGACGGCAAAAGATGTGGGAAAATATTATGCAGACTTTTTTGAAGATTTTTCCATGGAACGTTACAACAACCTGCTGGAGCGCATGGAACTGACACCGGATATGAAGGTAAAAGCACTCTCCTCCGGCATGATGGCAAAGCTGAAGATTGCTGTCACCATGGCCCGTCAGGCGAAGGTATACCTGCTGGATGAGCCGCTGAATGGAATCGACCTGTTGGCCCGCGACCAGATCATGACGAGCATTCTGGAAGCGGTGGATGATGATGTGACCCTTGTGATCTCCAGCCATCTTGTAGATGAATTGGAAAAGATTGTGGATACGGCTATTTTTATAAAGGAAAGCCACCTTGTGGCAATGTGTGAGGCAGAAACGCTTCGCATGGAAGAGGGAAAATCCATCGTAGACAAATATCGTGAAATCTATGGACACGGAGGGGAAGCATAATGTTTAATTTAATGAAATATGAATTTCGGAAAACAGCGTTTTCAAAAGTTGTGATTTTAGCCATTACAGTGATCGCAGAGATTGCTTATCTGATCGGAGTCTTTGGAGAATGGGAAAGAACCATGGCGATAGGAATCATCGGGCTGACTATGTGTGCAATGATTGGGATTTTTTACATCGGTATTGAGAGTTTGCTTGTGTTCCACAAGGATTTAAATACGAAACAAAGCTATATGCTGTTTCTTACCCCGAAAACCAGTTACCAGATCCTTGGGGCAAAGGTGCTGGAAAATGGAATTGCCATTTTCGTCACAGGAGCGTTCTTTGCAGTATTGGCTGCTGTAGATATATCCATCGGTATCCTCTACATCGGAGGTGTGAAAGAATTCTTTAATGTAGTAGACCAAGTGCTCCGCAGCATTCAGGTGGAGATCGAACTTACCCCGCAGACCGTCCTGTTTCCTTTCTTTGCAGGCCTTGCCTCATGGCTGATGACCATCGTGACCGGATACTTGGCTATCGTCCTTTCTGCGACGGTACTTGCAGGAAAGAAATTCAGCGGACTGGTTAGTTTTATCTTGTTTATGGTTTTGACTTACGTTTCCGGTTTGCTTCTTGACCATCTTCCGGTACTCGGAAGCAACGAGGCAAATGCCTGCCTGATGATCGCTTCCTCCTTTGTTATCATAGCGATCATGTATTCCCTTACCGGATGGGTCATGGAGAAAAAACTTAGCGTGTAAGGAAAAGCGCTGCCCGATCGATAGTGGTCTATCTGTCCGGCAGCGCTCTTTATGATAAAAATGTCAAAGCCAGAAGCCATAAACCAAGATGCGTTTATACATGAGTAGTTATATGGCTTAATGACTCACTTCGATATCAGCATAAAATGGGAAGCGTATCTCACGATACATTCCAGCGGTTCACGATATACTCCCGCAGCTCCTGAAAGCTTCCGTGGGGGTATTCGTTGATATCGCGGTTCTCTTTATTGATCAAACAGTCGGTGAGAAGGAATACAGACATTCCTAACGAACCGGCGACCATATCTTCTGTCACATCGTTTCCCACCATCAGGCATTCCTCGGGCCTGCAGCCGATTTTTTCCAGTATTTCTGTGTAGTACGCCGGATTGGGCTTG
>JALFIB010000111.1 GCA_022776305.1 Lachnospiraceae bacterium | reverse complement strand
CCGGTGCCGTGCAAGCCCAACTCGGCAAAGCCGTTAAAGCACGTTTCCATGAGCTCAATTTTTTTGGCATTCCATTGTTCTTGCGTGTAATTCGCCATCGAGTCACCCCTTCATTCAAATCGTTCGTATCAAATTAAATATAGTACATCCATCCGGAAAAATCAACCGGTTTATACGGTATCTGCGGATATTTTTTTCAGCAGTCCGGCAGTAGTTCCTGCGATATTACCTCGCCTGTCGGCGCTTCTGCCAGACTAAATCATAGCCCAGCACATCGGCCAGTTCCACGGCTTCGGTGTACCGCAGGGGGCCACGCCGCAGCTTGCCGGACAGGTTGGGGACGCTGCTGCTCCAGCCGTATTCGTCGGCCAGCAGCTCCACCACCTCTGTCATGGTTATGCCCTCCCGGGTAATGTAGGATTTCACTTCGTTGCGGCAGTTTTCTGCCTTGTTTCTGCTCATATTTACAATTCCTTTCCCCTTTTGGATTCGCTCTGTGGTAAAACGAATGTGCTGAATGGCGGCACTCATTTGCCGCAGAGCGTTGTTTTATCATGGACGGCCATCCACTGGAATTGCCGTCCGTGTACCCGGTTCACCAGGGACACCTATCGTTTTTGCTGTTCCGCTTGACTTTTCGTGGTTCGGTGAAAACGCACACGGAACGGCATATGCAGAGAGGTGCGGCTGAGAAGATCGGCGGCTTCATGGAAACGGCCACGGCCAAACCGGAATCCGAGCCGCCTGATCCGCCGGAGGAGAGCCGGTGTAAGGTGATACCGTTCGAGAAGGTGGGGTAAAAGAAACGATGCCCAAGGGACAAAACCATGTCCCTTGGGCATTTGTGCTTTCGGTCTTATGCTGTGGTTTCAAATGCTCTACTTCAATATGCCAGGCATGAAAGCATCTCTTCTATTGAGCGCTTCAGCTCGGCAGGCGTGTACTTCTGGTTCTTGGTGTTCTCTGGGTGATGGATAAAATTCCTGATATATCGCTGAAGCGTCACAGCCATAGGCTCTCTTTCTTTTCCGCGAATTACAGGAATCCAGGACTTTGTCAGTTCTATTGGCGTGTTATTCAAGAACCACTTGTCCAAATCATCTTCGTACGGGCAATTCCTCGCTACCTGCAAATAACCATAAAGCTCATCATGTAGTTCAGTTGTTGGAACATGAAAAACATAATACATGACCAGGTTAAAAGAATAATTGGGCCACCCAGGAAGGTGTAAGTGCTGCAAATTCTGAAAATCGCAGATTGTAATCCGCCCTTGGTAACTTTCCGTTAAAGCAATATTTGCTGGGTAATCGCTAAGCGATTGAATTAGAAAAGGAGAATGAGTAGCCAGTATAATCTGACAATGTCTAAATAGCCCCGCAGATTGAAAATGCATCAAAGCACAATCAAGAGCCTCGATAAAATGCCGTCCTGCCTCGGGGTGCATATGTGTTTCGGGTTCATCAAGCATCAAAATCAAGTCCTCATCTTTTTCGGTACCATATTCATGCTTAAGACGCTGATACAGCCCGGAAAACATAAGTGACATTTGCTGCTGCCCGGCAGAGAACCATTCAAAATCTGAAATTATGCTGTCTGCCCAATGGGCGCCCTCGTCTCCGTACATGATGCAATTTTCAAAAGATTCGATAACATTCCGAAATTCGGGCCTAATTGGTAAACTTACCTTGTACAATGCGGGAAAATATTGTGCGTCCAGCTTATACAAGCTGGAGAATAACTGTTCAACACAGTCAAGATATCGGTCATATAAACTTTTCCTACTATATACATAGGTGCTTTTTTTGAAAAAAGCAATTGCTGCAGAGATCGCTGTTTCTGGTGTAGAACCCCATGTGATTTTTACAAGTGATGTACTATCACTGCGTGGATAATCAAATGTGCAGAAAGAAAGAACTTTAGCACAAGCGATATCTTCCTGATGTAGGATTTCTTCTTCTGGCCGTTTTATCCGTGTGCCCGCCATGGTAAATTGAGGTGTTTCATGATACAGGTAATTTCTGAGTGTTTCAAATAGTAGTTGCGATAACTTTCGCAGGAAGTAATTCTTATACTCGTCTGGAGTCAAATCGGCTTTTTTAAAATATGCCTCTGTTTCTCTGGATTCTTCATCTTTGAGGTAAAAAACGATTTGATTGCCTTCAGCCCCAAACTGAGGGAACTCACACAAAAAATCAAATATCCCAGTGAATGAATTTCGAAAATTCTTGCGCTCAATATTAATTGGAATGGCCAACAGCCCCATCGTCATATATGCATACAATGTCTCTTCACGGTGATCTTGATAAATGCTTATTAGCTTGGTGGTGTTTTCTGCCTGTGCTGATGGAATTGGATCAGCTTCAGACAGCGGAAATACATATTCTTCATATCCATCATTGCTTCGCTTATCATTTTTCTTGTCCTCAAAGCCATGCAGCCAAATATCCCGTGTTCGAACGACTATCGAGTGATGGTCAGTATCCAAGAAAACCAAAAGAAAGTAGCGCCCCTCCTTATTCTGATAATTAAACTGATCCGCTCGTTGATGGATACATTCAATAATACTGGACTTACCAGAGGCATTTTCACCTGCAAGAGCTGTGATACTTTGAACAGATGAGTTACCAATACGGTTAGAATAGCTCTCGTTTTTCTCATAGGTAAATTTGCGATAAAATATTTTCCGCCAAAGCACTGACGAGGCACCCAATACCCGACACCCTTGGCTGTCATAAAAGCCGAAAGAATCTCCATCGGGAATTTCTACTGAAACTCTGTATTCATTATCTACGATAAATCCTTGTTGTTTGATATTTCGGAATTCTTCGATCCAGACATATAATAACTTCAATGAAGCCTCTCCTTTCCGAATATATTGGGGTTATTTTCATATGGCCATTCTGGGCATGTAAGAAATTTGTTCTAATTTAATTTTATATCATACCCTCTGTTATTTACAACGGACAAGCAAAAAATTAGAAAAAGTCCCGTTAGGGATAGATTAGGGATTTGGCAGTTTCGGCGGCTCCTCTAACTCGAGTGCCTACCGCCTCTCTGCTCCTGAAACCATCGCTGAACAGCAATCGTCCATACTGCAAAAACAGA
>JALFIB010000088.1 GCA_022776305.1 Lachnospiraceae bacterium | reverse complement strand
CAGCAGTGGATTCACTGAAATAAGAGGGCGCATGAAATTTTACCTTGCCCCTATGGAGGGAATCACAGGACATATTTACAGGAACGCGCTGGAAAAATATTTTCCCGGAACGGACAAGTATTTTACTCCTTTTATTGCACCTGACCAGAATAAGATCTTGCGGACGAAAGAGCGGCGGGATGTATTGCCTGAAAACAACCACGTTCCGGAGCTTGTTCCGCAGATCCTTACAAACAGCGCTGAGGACTTTATCCGGACGGCTAAAGTCCTGCAGGAGCTGGGGTACGAGGAAGTCAACCTGAATCTTGGCTGTCCTTCCGGCACGGTGGTCTCGCGAAAAAGAGGTTCCGGGCTCCTGGCTTTTCCCGATGAAGTAGAACGGCTTCTGGATGGGATTTTCAGTGAAATACAGCTGAAAGTTTCTGTGAAGACCCGGATCGGGAAAGATGATGCGGAAGATGCATTCTGGCTCATGGAGATCTACAGGAAATTCCCCCTGTCAGAATTGATCATCCATCCCAGGATACAGAAGGATTTTTACAGGGGAGAACCAAATCAAGAGCTGTTTGGGAAATTGATCCGTACATCGAAGGAACAAGATGATGAAAATAACTTCCCAATCTGTTACAATGGCAATCTGCTCACGGAAAAGGATTACTTTTTCTTCGCAGAAAAGTTTCCTGAAATTGATGCTGTCATGCTGGGACGCGGTGTGATCGCCAATCCCGGATTGATCCACCAGATAAGAAGTGGGTTAAAAACAGATAAGAAGGCGCTCCGGGCTTTCCACGATGAGGTCCTTGAAGAATACCGATCTTTGTTCGGAGAGGATAAAAACGCGTTGTTCCGGATGAAAGAGATGTGGATTTACATGATCCATCTCTTTACAAACCATGAAAAATATGCAAAAAAAATACGCAAGGCCCAAAGCCTTGCAGAATACCGGTGTGCGGCAGATGCACTGTTTTTTGAACAGGAGCTTCTGCCGGACGGGCCGGAAAAATGGAATCTGCCCCAGCGCTGATCTGCTCTGGGGCAGATTCCGTTTCAGAAAAGAACTCTGTGCAGGGATGAGTTCCCTGCGGAAAATTTATTGATATACGGGAAACACTTTTTTACCTGCGGGAGGCTTTTGGGGCCTCCCCAAATTTTTTACGGTAAGCACGATAAAAGGAAGTATAACTGGAAAACCCGCTTTTTAAGCAGGCGTCCGTGACTGCTGTCCCGGATTGGATCATAACACGGGCGGCAAACAGCCGTTTTTCTGTAATGTAGCTGCCCAGTGTATAACCGGTCTCTCTTCGGAACAAATGCATCAGGTAAGAGCGGTTCAGGTAACATGCATCTGCAATGCGGTCTACGGAAAGCTCTTCGGTTAAGTGTTTATTGATGTAGGACAGCACCTGAAGCACCTGTGTATTTGCACCTGAAGCAGCCGGGAAGGCGATACTGCCGCCGTCGGAAAGATGGTTCAGCAACAGGAGAAATTGAAGCAGTACGGAGGTCTGGTACAGCTTTCTGGATGAATCAGATAATTGTGTGCAAAAATCATCAGAATAGATTGGTGCATTGGGATGTGCTGCCTGCTTTGGCTGTACGTTCTGCATGTTCTGCGGAGGCTTTTTCCTTCCCGGGCAGGAGAGGATCAGTTCTCTAAGCTGTGGGTAGATGCGGCTTTCTTTTATATTGGGAAGTCGCAGTACATGAGAATGCCGCTGGGAACATGCATCGAAGCAGTGGGACAGATCAATATCCATTGCTTTGTAATGGTCAAAAAATTTAGGTGAGATATATAAGATCAGCCGATGGTACGGGGAAGTATCGTGGATTACGGGGCGATGGACTTCACCTGCAGGGACGAGGACAATATCTCCGGGAAAAAGCTGGTAAGTTTCTCCTTCTACATAGTAGCTCACACTGCCGTTCTCAAAATAGAGAAGCTTGTGGAAATCATGGTAATGGCTCTGGAAATCCCTTGCTTCTGCGTTTGTCAGATAAAAAATCTTAAAATCATCCGTTAAATATCCCGTCTTTTGCCCGGCAGCAGTCATAAAATACCCCCATCATTCATCTATAAAGATGGTACTCTCACCTTGCTATTTGCTCTATAAAGATAGTACTCTCACCTTGTTATTTACTCTATATAGATAGTATAGGGCATTATCTGCAATATTGAAAGCATAATATATGTTTTTATTTTAAAAAATGCAAGATATAATAAGATAAAACGTCATACAGATTGCCCTGTGCCTGCACTCAGGCAATGATGGCATATATCGAATGGCCATAAATAGGAAACACGATAGAATACCACAGGGAATAGCAAGACAGATGGGGAGGATCACACATGGAACTGACACTTGGCATGTATCATAGCTTTGGAAATGATTACTTGGTATATGACTGTTTGAAAAATAATTATGAATTGAAACCAGAAGATATTAGAAATATATGTAACCGCCAGTTTGGAGCAGGCTCAGACGGTATTTTGGTGGGGCCGGTCCAGATCTTTGGGAAAATGGGAGTAAAGATCTATAACCCGGACGGCAGTGAAGCTGCCATCAGCGGAAATGGCCTCTGCATTTTTGCAAAGTATTTAAAAGATGCAGGTTACGTGGTAAAGAAGGAGTTTGTCCTTCAGACACAGAGCAGGGCAGTATCCGTCCATTACCACAACGAAGAAGGCAAGGAAATGACCATTTCCATGGGCAAACTTTACTGTGGACAGACATCTCCCGAGGCAAAGACGAAGGAAAATGAGCGCATTCCTATTACTTACGGAGGAAAGCAGTATGAGGGAACCTGTGTGTGGATGGGAAACCTCCACTGTATTATTCCCATGGATGAGATCTCAAAAGAAGCTGTCTGTACCATTGGCGCCGAACTGGAAAAATCAGGGCGCTTCCCGGATGGCATCAATACCCAGATCATAAAAATAGGGGATAAGAACCATATCGACACGGAAGTCTATGAGCGGGGAGCAGGCTATACACTGGCATCCGGCAGCAGCTGCTGTGCGGCGGCAGGTGTGGCATACCAGCTGGGACTTACAGATCCCTGTGTATACGTCCATATGCCGGGTGGTACATTGACGGTACGTGTGGATGAAGAGATGAATGCCTGCATGACAGGAACCGCAGAGTGTATCGGAAAGATCACACTCTCCGATGAATTTTTAAGAAAATACCAGATCATGGCAGAAGGCTGACCGGCTAAAAACAAAAGGCTGGTTTGGCAAATCTAAGACCGGATAGTGCCCGAACACTATCCGGTCCTTTTGTCATGGTAAGCTTTTTGTTTCGGTGTACAAAAAGAAAAAATACGGTTATAATGGATAAGAATGAGCGAAAGCCAAAGGATAACCAGAGTGAAAAAAGCAAGGAGGAACGGAATGCTGATTCGTAAGACGAGAACGGAAGACTTTGCAGAAGTAATGGAGATTTACGCTATCGCCCGCAAGTTTATGGCCGGAGCAGGAAACCCGACCCAGTGGGGCAGTGTTTATCCGCCGGAAGAATTGATACGCGAAGACATTGAGCAGGGGATCAGTTATGTGGCAGAAGAAGATGGGGAGATAGAAGCCGTATTCATGTATTTTTTCGGTGACGATCCCACCTATCATATAATAGAAGATGGAAACTGGAAAAACAATGAGCCTTACGGCGTGATCCATCGGATCGCTTCGAAAGGGAAAATAAAAGGAACCGGTGCAAAGTGCCTTTTGTGGGGATATGAGCAGTGCGGGAATTTGAAGATCGATACCCATGAGGACAATGTGGTGATGCAGCACGTTTTGGAGAAAAACGGTTTTGAGCGCTGCGGAAAGATCTATACACATGACGGGACACCCCGCATTGCATACCAGAAGTGCTAGGATCTGCTAAAGCTATTAGAATGAGACATGGAGCAAATGCTAGGATCTGCTACAGTTACTAGAATATGGCATAGAAGCAGATGTTAGAATATGCAGCAGCCATAAAGGAAGATGGATTTCGCTTCAGAGGCAGGACGAGGGGTATAGATAGAAGAAAGAAGTGGCAAGATGGAACAAAATGGAATTTTTGAATTATTGAAGCAGGTAGAAGAGGGAAAGAAAACGGCGCAGGAGGCCATGTCAGATATCAGCCTGGAACCTGAGATGCTGGTGGGGAATTATGCAGATATTGACTTGCACCGGGCAGTGCGGCAGGGAATGCCGGAGGTCATCTACGGGGAAGGAAAGACTGCAGAGCAGATCACAGGGATCCTTCAGGCCATGGAGGGGCGCGGCATTGGAAATATTATGGTCACCAGACTTTCGAAAGAAAAGGCAGACTGTATCCGGGAAAACGTCCAGCTGGACTATGATGAGGTTTCACGGATCGGGATCGTAAACCGCAAAGAGACAGAAAAGATCGGGAAAATTGCTATTGTAGCAGCAGGGACCAGTGACCTTCCGGTAGCTGAGGAAGCGGCTGTGACTGCAGAGCTGTACGGCAATTATGTGGAACGTGTCTATGATGTGGGTGTGGCCGGAATCCACCGTTTGCTGCACCGGCTTCCCCAGCTGGAGGATGCAAAGGTGATCGTAGCCGTGGCCGGAATGGAAGGGGCGCTGGTCAGCGTCATCGGAGGCCTTGTATCCTGTCCGGTGATCGGTGTACCCACCAGCGTGGGATATGGAGCGAATTTCGGAGGAGCAGCGGCCTTGCTATCCATGCTGAATTCCTGTGCCAGCGGAGTCAGTGTGGTGAATATTGACAACGGATTCGGGGCCGGAGTGCTGGCAGCGAAGATCAATAAACAGTCAAAATAATTGAACCATAGGAAAGGAGATAAATAAAATGAAAAAAACAGGTATCATCAATGCAGACATTTCAAGGGTTTTATCCTACATGGGGCACACAGACAAGATCGCAGTGGGTGACTGCGGACTTCCCATACCAGAAGAGACAGAGCGGATCGATCTGGCTCTCCGCCTTGGAACACCCAGATTTATGGAGGTGCTTGAGGCAGTTCTGGATGACATGGTGATTGAAAAAGTAGTATTGGCAGAGGAAATCAAGGAGAATAACCCGGCACTTTTGGCAGAGATCCAGAATCTCCTGAAAGAGAGGGAGCTGCAGGTTCCGGTGGAATTCATCAGCCATGCACAGCTGAAGGAAGAGACAAAATCCTGCAGGGCAGTGATCCGGTCCGGTGAGAATACACCTTACGCAAATATCATCCTGCAGTCTGCCTGCATTTTCGGCTGATGCTTTATGCTGAGGAATGAGAAGATGGGAAACTACAATTATATTTTATTTGATCTGGATGGAACACTGACAGACTCTGCAGAAGGCATTATCAATTCCGTACTTTATGCGCTGCACAAAAACGGGATCGACGAGCAGGACCGGGAAAAGCTCACTGCTTTTGTAGGACCGCCTCTTGGTGAATCTTTTCAAAAGTATTACGGGATGGCTCCGGAGGAAGCAGTGAGGATGATCGGCGTGTACCGGGAATACTTCAGCACCAAGGGCTGGTGTGAGAACCGCGTATATGACGGGATACCGGAAGTGCTGGAGCAATTGCAGAGGGCAGGAAAACATCTGGTGGTGGCTACCTCTAAGCCTGAGGTGTTTGCAGTAAAGATCATGGAACACTTCGGCCTTGAAAAATATTTTGAGATCATCAGAGGAAGCTCTCTTGACGGAAAGATCAGCAAAAAGGGTCAGGTGATCCAATGCGTGATAGACCAGATCGGAGAAGAACACCTTGGCGAGATGGTCATGGTAGGCGACCGGGAGCATGATGTGATTGGCGCGCGGGAGCACGGGCTGCCCTGTGTGGGCGTGCTCTATGGCTATGGTTCCAGAGAAGAATTAGAATCGGCAGGAGCTGCCCGGATCTGTCCGGATGTGGAAAGCTTGATTTCGATCTTGTGTTGATAAATACTAAGAGTTGCCGACAGATGAGCCTAACGTCGATTTTTCGTGCTTTGCACTCTCCAAATCGACGAAAACATTCGCAATCCGCTCATTTTTCTACGAAAAATGGATACTTGCTCATGTTTTGCGGGCCTCATATCATATTTTAAATCCCCTGTTCATATGATAGAAAGAACACGGCGTTACCGGAATCGGCCGTGCAGAAATGGGGGAGCATCATGAACGACAGAGCTTTGAAGGTACTGGAACAGTATGATCTTGAAATCATCAGCACAAGGCGCGGCAGGGGTTCTTATATATGTGAGACACCACAGGGATTAAGGATCCTGTGTGACTATTCGGGCTCTGAGAATAAAGCTCTGTTCCAGAACTGTGTGATGGAGAAAATACGGGAGGGAGGTTACGAGAAGGTTGACCGGATCCTTCCCAATAAAGAAGGAAATCTGATCTCCCGGGACTGGGAAGAAAACAAATACGTAGTGAAGGAATGGTATGTGGGAAGAGAGTGCGATACAGCCAGTGAAAGTGAAGTTTTGGCTGCCGTATCGAATCTGGCCAGACTTCATAAACTGATGCATTTCGAAGAGGAGAATCCCTTTGCCACTCGTTTTACGGCGCGGCTTCCCATAGAAGAGGTGCGGGCACAGAACGCAGAGCTTCGGAAGATCCGGTCTTTTGTGAGAAAAAAGAATGCGAAATGTGAATTTGAGAGGCTTTTTTTGGAATGCTTCACGAAGTATTATGAGCAGGCGGTGGAAGCCGAGCAGAAACTGGGCACGGCGCAGGAGGGTTCCCGGGAAAAGGCAGGGCATCGGACGGTATATACGGGGGATGTCTGCCATGGGGATTATAACCACCATCACGTACTGATGTCGGGGTATGATATTGCCACTACGAATTTTGAGTGCTGCAAATTTGACTATCAGGTAAATGACTTGTACCGTTTTATGCGGAAAATACTGGAAAAGCATGACTGGAATCAAAGGCTTGGAATGCGCATGATGGAGCAGTATACACAGGTGCGCCCCCTGCCGGCAGGAGAGAGAAGGCTTTTGTACGTGAGGATGCTGTATCCGGAGAAATTCCGAAAGCTTGCAAACCATTATTATGGAAGCAACAAGGCGTGGGTATCGGGGCGATTTTTGGAAAAATTGGAAGCTTTGAACAGTCAGGAAGAGAAGAAAGAGAAATTTGTGAAAATGCTGGAAAAATAGTTCCTTTTTTTAAAATATTAGGTTATAATGTAAAATAAAAGGAAGCGTGAAGCGGTTCTGATGGTTCTATTTGTTCAAAAACAGCAGGATGGCACGGGGCTGCCGCGCAAGAAAATACAGGAGGGTTACTATGGAAGACTATAGAAAAGCTTATGAAGAATGGCTTTCGAATCCGTACTTTGACGAGGCGACAAAAGCAGAACTGAAAGCAATTGAAAACGATGACAATGAGATAAAGGAGCGTTTTTATACGGAGCTGGAGTTCGGAACAGCAGGCCTGAGAGGTATTATCGGAGCAGGTACAAACCGTATGAACCAATACGTAGTACAGAAAGCAACACAGGGACTTGCAAATTATATTATTGGTGAGGGACAGCAGGCGAAAGGTGTAGCCATCGCTTACGATTCCAGAAGAATGTCACCGGAGTTTGCTGATTTTGCTGCATTGACCTTGGCAGCTAACGGGATCAAAGCTTACGTATTTGAATCCCTCCGCCCCACACCGGAACTGTCCTTTGCGGTCCGCCAGTTAGGATGTATCGCAGGTATCAATATCACAGCCAGCCACAATCCGCCGGAGTACAATGGCTATAAAGTATACTGGGAAGACGGTGCACAGATCACGCCTCCTCATGACACAGGCATTATGGCACAGGTAAAAGCCATCACAGATTACACAGCAGCAAAGACCATGGGCAAAGAAGAAGCAGTTGCAGCAGGCCTTTACGAAGTGATCGGTGAGAAGATCGATGATGCTTTCATTGCACAGCTTAAGAGCCTGGTACTTCATCCGGAAGCAATCAAGCAGGAGAGCAAAAACCTGAAGATCGTTTACACACCTCTTCACGGCACAGGAAATATTCCGGTAAGACGTGTATTAAAAGAGTTGGGATTTGAGCAAGTCTATGTAGTAAAAGAGCAGGAGCTCCCGGACGGTGACTTCCCGACTGTAAGCTATCCGAACCCGGAGGCAGCAGAAGCTTTTGCTCTGGGCTTGAAGCTTGCAAAAGAAGTAGATGCAGACTTGATCCTTGCCACAGACCCGGATGCAGACCGCCTTGGTGTTTACGTAAAAGATTCCAAGACCGGAGAATACCATACATTGACAGGAAATATGTCCGGCTGCCTTCTTGCAGATTATGAGATCGGACAGACAAAAGCAGTAAAAGGACTTCCGGATGACGGCGTTCTGATCAAGACCATCGTTACCACAAATATGGCAGATGCCATTGCAAAATATTATGGGACAGGCCTGATCGAGGTGCTGACTGGATTTAAGTATATCGGACAGCAGATCCTTGGCTTTGAAAAGAGCGGTAAGGGTACATACCTGTTTGGATTTGAGGAGAGCTACGGCTGCCTGATCGGTACCCACGCGAGAGATAAAGATGCTATTGTTGCAACCATGGCCCTCGCTGAAGCAGCAGCTTTCTATAAAGCACAGGGCAAGACGCTCTGGGATGCAATGCTGGATATGTATGAGCGCTACGGCTACTACAAAGATGATATCAAATCCATCACCTTGAAAGGTATCGAAGGACTTCAGAAGATTCAGGAGATCCTTGAGACACTGCGCAAGAATCCGCCGACAGAGATCGGAGGATACCATGTACTTTCCGCCCGTGATTACAAGGCAGATACCATTACAGATACAAAGACAGGTGAAGTGAAGCCTACCGGACTTCCGTCATCCAACGTACTGTACTATGACCTGAATGATGATGCATGGCTGTGTGTTCGCCCGTCCGGTACAGAGCCGAAGGTTAAATTCTACTATGGCATCAAGGGAGCATCTCTTGAGGATGCTGACAAGAAGTCAGCAGAGCTTGGAGAGCAGGTTCTTGAAATGATCAATAAAATGCTGTAAGACCAAAACGATAGAAAAGAAAGATAACTGTTGTCTGGTGAAACAGGAAAAAATAAAAAAACAGCTGCCGCAGGTGATTTCTCCTGCGGTAGTTTTATCTCAGTCGAAGAAGACTCCCGCTTCTATAAGTGGTGAGTGATAGTAAATTCATTGTGAAGGCTGTGTTGCAGAAGATTTCCGGGTTCCTTTAGGGGACAGGAACGTACTGCCATCCACATGACAGAAAGGACTTAGAAAGATGGACAAAATGAAGAATGGACAGGGATTTACAGATTATGAGGGGATTGAAGCAGGGGATTTTGAAGCGTTTCGAGGTGTGGTGGCAGAACTTCGGGGAGAACATGGATGCCCCTGGGATAAAGAACAGACTTTTGAGAGCTTAAAGCCCTGCATGGTCAATGAGATGACAGAAGCACTGGCAGGGATCGACCTTTACGGTGAAACAGGGGATTCCGCCAATCTCTGCGAGGAGCTTGGGGATGTACTTCTTCAGGTCGTCCTTCTTGCTCAGATCGCAAAAGAAGAGGGGCTGTTTTCCATTGAGGACGTGGTGCGGGGGATCGGGAAAAAGATGATCCGCAGGCATCCCCACGTATTTACGGATGAGCCGGGTACTGTATTGGCCAAAGAAGTGCCCGGGCGGTGGGAAGAAATAAAAAAGGCAGAGAAAAAAAAGCGCACGCCCCAGCAGGAGAAAAAAGAGAAAGAAGCCTTCCGAAAAGCGGCAGGTTGGGCGGTAAAACATCTGGAAGATAAAGCACAAGGAAAACCTTGACAAAACAATCATAACATTATATAAATATTTAGCAGGACCACTATTTGAGGAAGGCAGAAGGTCAAAACATTAGGATCTGCGGGCATACGAGGGTGCGAGGCAGATTAAATCCAGAGGAGGAAATTATCATGAATAAGACAGAATTAGTTGCTGCTATTGCAGAAAAGACAGAATTATCAAAAAAAGATGTAGAAAAAGCACTGAAAGCTTTTACAGACGTAGTTGCTGAGCAGCTGAAAAACGGTGAAAAAGTACAGCTGGTTGGCTTTGGTACATTTGAAGTATCTGAGCGTGCAGCAAGAGAAGGAAGAAACCCGCTGACAGGTGAAACAATGCAGATCAAGGCTTCTAAGTCTCCGAAATTCAAAGCAGGAAAAGCTCTGAAGGATCAGCTGAACTAATTTCGCCTGTTCGGATAAGTTACAGGATAGAGTAAAAGCCCCGGGATTTCCGTGTGAAGTTCTGGGGCTGTTTTCACTGTATGGGAAAGTTTATTTTCCTATACAGTAAAAGAAAAGGAGAAAATTATGCGTCTTGACAAATACTTAAAAGTTTCCAGGCTGATCAAGCGCCGTACAGTGGCAAATGAGGCCTGTGATGCGGGCAGGGTGCTGGTAAACGGCAAACCGGCAAAAGCGTCGGTGGCAGTAAAAGAAGGCGACCAGATTGAGATCCAGTTTGGAAGCAAGGCAGTAAAAGTGGAAGTCCTCTCTGTACAGGAGACGGTGAAAAAAGAGGCGGCTGCAGAGATGTATCGCTATTTATAAATATTCCTCTGGCAGATATCCTTTTTGTACACATTTCTTTGTGATTGCTGCCTTTCGGACATTCTGTTGAGAAGGAAGGATGCCGGGGCATATGCAGGCTGTTCCTCTCATACAATGGAGTAATGGCGAAGTTGCTGGGTATAGTGTGAAACGTCCGGTTTTAACACAGTTGTGCCTCGGAAAGGACAGCGATATATGGAGGAAAAAAGAACCGTAAAACCACACAGCATATTGTGGAAGGACAGAAAGCAGGGAAGTGTGACAGGGGTGTCAGACGTCATTTCTTTTGACGAAACATGTGTGGTCCTTGAAACGGAACAAGGAGTGCTTACGGTAAAGGGAAAAGATATGCATGTGGGCCGCCTCTCTTTGGAAGAGGGAGAGGTAGATATGGAAGGTGAGATAGAGAGCATTGTCTACTCCGGGCATGGTGCAGGGAAAAAGGGCAGTATGCTTAAGAGGATGTTCCGATGATGAGCCATGTCATCCGGGAAGAGACTATGGTATTTCTGTTTTCTATCCTGCATGGTATATTGCTGGCCTTTGGGTATGATGTGCTCCGCGCTTTTCGCAGGGCATTCCGCCACAGCATTGCTGCTGTCTCGGCAGAAGATTTCCTGTTTTGGATGGTGGCCGGTTTTTTGACCTTTTGCCTTGCATTTTTTCGCACAGACGGGGTAATACGGGGATACGTCATTGCAGGGATAGGGCTGGGTGCGCTGCTGTACCATTTTACCGCCAGTGCTGCAGTCGTCTTTGCTTTAGCGTTTATTTTAAAGAAAATAAAGCATGTTGCCATAAGGATTGCAGGCCTCTTGTCGAAGCCATGTAAAAAAATTTGTGTATTCTTGCAGAAAAGAATTGAATTTGCGCGAAAAAGCAGTTACAATGTAAATAAGAATGCAAAGAAAAAGGTAAGGGGAAATGGTCATGGCAGGAAAAAGAAGACGGCCCAGCAGGAGTAACCGCAGAGGTATGGTTGCAATCGCCGCAGTTGTGATGGTATTGCTGGTTGGCTTGCTTGTACAGAGCCAGAAGCTCAGTGCACAGAATGTAAAATATGCCGAGAAAAAAGCGAATCTTGAGCAGCAGATCAAAGACGAAGAGATGCGCGCCGATGACATTGAAAATATGAAGGACTATATTGATTCACCGGAATATATTGAAAAGATTGCAAGAGACAAGCTGGGGCTTGTCTATAAGGACGAGATTTTATTTAAAGCGGAAGGATGAGGGTACTGCGAAGCAGTATCCTCCTTTTTATATCGGCTGCTTTGTTATGGCTGCTTTGTGTGGCCTGTTTTTGCAACAGCTGCTTTGTTTTGACAAAAAATATACGCCCGATCCGTTATAATGCATACATGGGGCAGGCTTATAAGGGAAAGCTTGTTTTTGTGGAATGACGGGAGGGGTTTATATGGGTAATTTGTTGATGGCAGTTCTGCACGGAGGAGTATGGCCAAAGGAAAGAAAGTATGCATGGGGGATAAAAGGGAATACATCAGGATATGGAAATGAGATGTACCCTATACCGGAAAAAGAGCAGCTGGAGCGGTATGCCGATGCCTTTTACGGTTTATCCAAACTGTTCCAGAAAATGCCCTGCCAGAAGGAACGGCTTGGGGATGAGGATCTGGAAGCTTTGTTTGGAGCGGTAAAGCAATCTGCCTGTGCGGGCTGCAAAGAGGAAATGCTCTGCTGGGGCAATTGTTATTTTAAGACTTGCAGGCTGCTGTTTGAGATGGTAACCCAGCTGGAGTATGACGGCTGTTATTCAGAAGAAGCAAAGAGGCAGCTGGAATCGCAGTGCAGCCAGTCGGAAGCAGTGGCGACGGCCTTGCAGGAATTTTACGGACAAGCCAGAATGGAGCTGATGTGGAACAACCGCATGATGGAACAGCGCATGGCGGCTGGCGAGCAGATCTTCCAGACAGCAGAGCTTTTAAAACAAACGGCTTCTGCTTTTGAACCATGCCCTGAACAGGAACAGAGGATATGGAAAAAATTAAAAAGAGAGTTGCGTTACCTGTCCATAGAGTTACAAGGTATCCGTGTATTTATGTGTGAAGAGGACCGGATGGAGGTTTATTTGTTCCTGCGGGCACAAAAGCATACCTGTGTTTCGGCAAAATCCATAGGAGAGGTGCTTTCCGGGTGCAGCGGGTGGAAAATGAGGCCTGCCTGGAACTGCCGGGCGGCTGCGGGGGAAGAGACAGCCAGTTTTCATTTCGTCCCGGATACGAAGTACCAGATCTTCTGCGGCATATCGAAGATCACCAAGGCTGGGGAACTGGTATCTGGGGATAATTATGCTTTTTTACAGAAGGATACGGGAAAAGTAGTTATGAGCCTTGCAGATGGCATGGGTTCAGGGATCGGTGCCTGTCAGGAAAGTGAAAAAGTGATCGAACTTTTGGAACAGTTTCTGGATGCAGGTTTTCCGCAGGAGACGGCTGTGAGGATGATCAATTCCTGCATGCTGCTCCAGAACCGGCAGCAAATGTTTTCTACAATTGATTTGTGCATGGTTGATTTATATAATGCAAAATGTGATATAATGAAGTCAGGAGCAGCCTCCACTTTTATCAAAACGGGAAATGAAATAGAAGTGATTGGCGGCAGCACCTTTCCCTCCGGTGTGATGCAGCAGTCGGATTATGAGAGCATGCACCGCAAACTGGAATCCGGCAGCACCATTATTATGATGACAGACGGAGTGCTGGAGGCACTGCCTTCAGATGACCGGGAACAGCAGATGGCAGAGCTGATCGGGCGCTTGGCCACACGAAACGCAAAAGAATACGCAAGGCGCCTGATGGAAAAAGCCTATCTGATGCAGAAGCTTAAGGCACGGGATGATATGACCATCTTGGTGGGGAGCATATGGGAGAAGTGAGAAAGACTTAAGGAATAATAAGAACAAGCCGGAAAAAGCGGCAAGCTGGGCAAAAGAATAAATAAGGAAAAGCGGCAAGCTAGGCAAAAGAATAAATAAGGGAAAAACGATAAATGGATAAAAAGGAGTACGGAATGCACAGGATTTTCGATGTGATAGAAACATATCATATGATAGAGCCGGGGATGCAGGTTATCGCCGGAGTGTCGGGAGGCGCGGATTCCGTATGCCTTTTGTACGTTTTGAGCAGATACCAAAAAGAGGTTCCTTTCACGCTGGCGGCGGTGCATGTGGAGCATGGGCTGCGGGGGGAAGAAAGCCTTGAGGATGCAGATTTTACAAAGGAGCTTTGTGAGAAACTGGGTGTCCCCTTTTACATGGTCCGCGCGCAAGTGAGAGAGAAAGCGGAAAAGGAAGGGCTTTCCCTGGAAGAGGCGGGTCGGCTGGAACGATACAGGATCTTTGAAGAAATGAGAGGAAAACTGGGAGCCCAGAGGATTGCGGTAGCCCACAACCGCAACGATCAGGCCGAGACAGTGCTTTGGAACCTTGTCCGCGGCAGCGGTTTAAAAGGCTTGGGCGGCATAAATCCTGTGAGGGGGCAAGTGATCAGGCCCCTTTTGTTTACCGGTCGTGATGAGATAGAAAGAATCCTGCGTGATGCAGGGATTTCATGGAGGACAGACAGGACGAACCTGGAGCAGGAATTTACGAGAAATAAGATCCGTTTATCCATTTTGCCGCAGATGGAACGGGAATTAAACGACCATGCGGTGGAGCATATTGCGCAGGCTGCACGGCATCTGCAGCAGGTACAGGATTACTTGGATCTGGTCACAAACAAGGCTGCCAACAGCTGCATCTGTATGGAGGAAGAGGACGTCTGTATCCGCCTTTCCCTCTGGCAAAAAGAGGAGGAGCTGATACGCCGGGAACTGGTAAAGATGGCCATCGCCCGGTGCAATGGGTTAAAGGATGTGGGCTCGGTACATGTAGATGGGGTGATGCAGATTGCGGACATGGACTGCGGGAAAAAAATTTCCCTGCCGGGACATTTGACGGTACAGCGGGAATGTGATATCCTGCGGTTTTCAAAAGAGAAAAAAAGGGAAGATGATTGCTGTAAACTTTCCGTGGATGTGACGAAGCCAGGGGTATATGAAATTGAAAATTGGAAGATCACTGTCGAGGCTTTTGAACGGAAAGACGCAGTGTTTGAAGAAATAATCGAAGAAAAAAAGTATACGAAATGTTTTTCTTATGATACAATAAAAAGTAATGTGCTGCTTCGTACAAGGCAGACCGGAGATTATTTGGTGGTAAACAGCCAAGGAGGCAAAAAGAAATTAAAAGATTATTTGATCGATTGCAAAGTGCCCCGCCAAAAACGGGATCGGATATGGTTGTTTGCAGACGGATCCCACGTTTTGTGGGCTGTCGGTCTTCGGATCAGCGAAGGGGCAAAGGTGACAAATGAGACGAAAACAGTCTTGAAAATACAGTTGGAGGAGAAAGAAACATGAAAGAAAAGGTAAGGATTTTTTTACAGGAGCAGGAAGTGAATGCACGTATCGCTGAAGTAGCCAAACAGATCAGTGACGATTATGCAGGAAAAGAGATTCATTTGATCTGTATCTTAAAGGGCAGCGTGTTTTTTACCTGTGAACTGGCAAAGAGGATCACAGTTCCCGTTACATTGGATTTTATGTCCGTGAGCAGTTATGGAAATGATACAAAATCCAGCGGTGTGGTAAAGATCGTGAAGGATCTGGATGAGCCTTTGGACGGAAAAGACGTGCTGATCGTGGAGGATATCATTGATTCCGGCCGCACCCTCAGCTATCTGATGGATATCCTTGGGAAAAGAAATCCCCGTTCTCTTCGCCTTTGCACATTGCTTGACAAGCCGGAGAGGCGTGTGACTCCTGTGGAGGTAGATTACACCTGCTTTAACATCCCGGATGAATTTGTGGTAGGATATGGTCTGGATTATGCACAGAAATACCGCAACCTCCCGTTTATCGGCATTGTGGAATTTGTGGATGAATAGAGACAACTTGATGTAAAGAGGCAGTGAAAAAAGGAGATGAGACACAATTGAACAGAAACGCGAAAGGATTAATCTTCTACCTTGTGGGCATCCTGATGATCATTCTTCTTGTTGCGACATTCCGCGACAGGCTGGAGGCCAGCCAGACATGGAACTACCGCCAGTTTGAAGAAGCTTTGGAGGAGGAAGAGGTAGTTAAAGTTGCGGTCACACAAAACAAAGAAGTGCCCACCGGAGTACTGCGGGTGACCATAGATTCCGGAGAAGTTAAGATCGTAAATGTATCAGATGTGAAAGAGGCACAGCAGCTTTTGGATAGCTATCCGGATGTTGAACTGGAAGTAAGCGACGTGGTTCAGGAAAGTGTATTTCTGACTGCGATCCTTCCTGTACTTCTGATGGGGCTCATTCTGGTCTTCTTCTTTACCATGATGAACCGTCAGGCAGGGGGCAGCAATGCGAAAATGATGAACTTCGGAAAGAGCCGTGCAAAAATGCTCAGCCCCGACGCGAAGAGAGTGACATTTAAAGATGTTGCAGGCCTTAAGGAGGAAAAGGAGGATCTGGAAGAAATCGTCTCTTTTCTGAAAGAGCCGTCAAAATTTATTCAGGTAGGTGCCAGAATACCGAAAGGTGTCATCCTTGTAGGCCCTCCGGGAACAGGTAAGACGCTTCTGGCAAAAGCCATTGCAGGTGAGGCAGGAGTACCCTTTTTCAGTATTTCCGGATCTGATTTCGTGGAGATGTTTGTAGGTGTAGGTGCTTCCAGAGTCAGGGACCTTTTTGAAGAGGCGAAAAAGCACCAGCCCTGTATTGTGTTCATCGATGAGATCGATGCTGTGGCCAGAAGAAGAGGTACCGGAATGGGCGGCGGCCACGATGAGAGAGAGCAGACACTCAACCAGCTTCTGGTGGAGATGGACGGTTTCGGCGTAAACGAGGGGATCATCGTTATGGCGGCTACCAACCGCGTGGATATTCTGGATCCTGCAATTTTAAGACCGGGGCGGTTTGACCGTCAGGTAGCAGTAGACCGTCCGGATGTGCGCGGAAGGGAAGAGATCCTTCAAGTACATTCCAAGGGCAAACCCCTTGCAGATGATGTAAACCTTGAGGAGGTGGCCAGAACTACAGCAGGATTTACAGGTGCTGACCTTGAAAACCTGATGAATGAAGCAGCCATTCTCGCGGCAAAAGAGCAGCGGGCATATATCAAACAGGCCGATATCAACCGTGCCTTTGTCAAAGTAGGCATCGGTGCGGAGAAGAAGAGCCGGGTGATTTCCGAGAAAGAAAAGCGTATTACGGCTTACCATGAGGCAGGCCATGCCATCTTATTCCACCTTCTCCCGGATGTTGGACCTGTCCACACGATTTCTATCATTCCTACGGGACGCGGTGCAGCAGGATATACCATGCCCCTTCCGGAGCGGGATGAGATGTTTAATACAAAAGGCAAGATGATGCAGCATATTATCGTCAGTCTGGGAGGCCGTGTGGCCGAGGAACTGGTGATCGGCGATGTGACTACGGGAGCTTCACAGGATATCAAGCAGGCAACCAACATTGCCAAGGCGATGGTGACGAAGTTTGGTATGTCTGAAAAGGTAGGCCTGATCAATTATGACAGTGAGGATGACGAAGTATTTATCGGACGTGACCTTGCCCACACACGCGCTTATGGAGAAGGGGTTGCTACCTTGATCGACCAGGAAGTAAAGCGCATCATCGATGAGGCACATGAAAAAGCAAGAGCCATGGTATCAGAACATGAGAATGTGCTTCACGAGTGTGCAAAACTCCTCATTCAAAAAGAGAAGATAGGAAGAGAGGAGTTTGAAGCCCTGTTTTCTGTATAAAACGGCGATAAAGTGCAAATGGGGGATATCGATTATGCACAAAAACAGATATGTAATTTTGTGAAGTTTGTGCACACTTATTTAGAGGCTGATGCTATAATAACCATCGTAAAACCCCCCAATACATTATATAGTTTTTGCTACACCCCAATTAGAAGAAATACCTTCTCCAAAATAGGCAGCCCAACCGGCTGCTTATTTTCGTTGTAGGGAAGATGCTGTTTGTTTCATGCGCTTTTTGTTGTGTAAAAGCGAAAATTGTTATAAAATGGATACCAAATGAAAAAATCAGGAGGAAACCATGGATCAGCAGTCAAAAATGCTTATTCAGAACATAAAATATACGCTGCTTATGCGTCCGGTTTTTAATATGGCGGCGCTGTTCAGTGATGAGACGGAAAATTACGTATCACCGATGGAGCCAAAGCCGGGGGATACGGTAAAAATACGCATCCGCACCCAGAAGGATAATGCAGACTGTGTTTATTTTATCAGCGGCGCATTAAAAGAAGAGATGAAACTGGAATTTACGGAAGGCCGTTTCGATTATTATATGATCGAGATCGAAGCCGGTACGGAGCCGATCTACTATTATTTTGAGATACAGGACGGACAGGCAAGATGTTTTTACAACAAATGTGGTGTATCCAGAGACCTGCAGCAGAGCAAGTCTTTTTGTATCTCTCCGGGATTTTCCACACCGGATTGGGCAAAAGGCGCCGTCATGTACCAGATTTTTACAGACCGTTTTTGCAATGGGGACAAGACTAATGATGTGCTGGATAAAGAATATATTTATATAGGGGAACCAACCCATCAGGTGAAGGATTGGAACAAAGTACCTGCGCACATGGGTGTGCGGGAATTTTACGGCGGTGACCTCCAAGGCGTGATGGACAAGCTGGATTACCTTCAGGACCTGGGGGTGGAGGTGGTTTATTTTAATCCCCTTTTTGTCTCCCCGTCCAACCACAAGTATGATATTCAGGATTACGATTATATTGACCCGCATTTCGGAAAGATCGTCAGTGATGAAGGAGAACTGGTGCGGGATTGGGAACAGGATAATATCCGTGCCACACGCTATATCAACCGTGTGACAGGACTGGATAATCTTGAGGCCAGCAATGAGCTTTTTGTAACTTTGGTAGAAGAGCTGCACAGACGTGGGATGAAAGTGATCCTAGACGGAGTGTTTAACCATTGCGGATCCTTCAATAAATGGATGGACCGGGAACGCATTTATGAGCATCAGGAGTCCTATGAAAAAGGGGCATTTATCACTGCAGACAGCCCCTACCGCACTTTTTTTAAATTCCAGAATGAACATGAATGGCCATACAATCAATTTTATGACGGATGGTGGGGCCATGCCACACTGCCAAAATTAAATTATGAGGAATCCCCGAAATTGGAGGATTATATCATCAGGATAGCAAAAAAATGGGTATCTCCGCCATATAATGTAGATGGATGGAGGCTGGATGTGGCTGCGGACCTTGGATTTTCTCAGGAGTACAACCATACATTCTGGCGCAGGTTCCGAAAGGCTGTAAAAGAAGCCAATCCAAATGCCATCATATTGGCGGAGCACTACGGCGATCCCTCAAGCTGGTTAAGAGGAGACCAGTGGGATACGGTTATGAATTATGACGCATTTATGGAGCCGATGACCTGGTTCTTTACAGGTATGGAAAAGCACAGCGATGATTACCAGCCGGGTATGCTGGGCAACGCAGACAGCTTTATGGGCGCCATGACGTACCATATGGCAAGTATGATGGCCCCTTCTTTGCAGGTAGCCATGAATGAGCTCTCTAACCACGACCATTCCAGATTTCTGACCAGGACAAACGGGAAGGTGGGAAGGGTTTCTACACTGGGAAGCGGCGCTGCCTCAGAAGGTGTGAAACCGGAAGTGATGCGTGAGGCTGTCGTCATGCAGATGACCTGGCCGGGAGCCCCCACCGTGTATTATGGTGATGAAGCCGGTGTTTGTGGTTTTACCGATCCGGACAACAGGCGAACCTATCCCTGGGGATCCGAAGACCAGCAGATGATAGCGTTTCACAAGAGTATCATCGCCCTTCATAAAAAATATCCGGTACTGACCCACGGATCCCTGAAATTCCTCCATGGCTCATATAATTGCCTTGCTTACGGAAGATTCAGCCGCAAATGCCAGATTGCTGTTGTGTTTAATAACAATACTTCTGAGTGTGAGATCCGTATTCCTGTTTGGCAGATCGGTGTGACGAACCGTCAAGTGATGCGCCGGATTTTCCTAACAGATGCATCAGGATTCACGGAGGAGGCTGCCGTCTACCCTGTCCTTTCCGGGGAGATGACCATCACCATGGCGGGAACCTCTGCGGTGATTCTGATAGCGGAGGATCCTTCTGAGGAAAGTACTTCTTAAGAAAAAAACAAGATAGTTTTAACTGGGGTTTTCTTTTATTTTCTCTGTGGCTGCATTAAACTGTATTCCACAGTGGGATTAATAAACAGGTATACATGAAATTGTCCCGTATGATAAGAAAATAAAAGGGGAGAACGGAACATATGAAAAAAAGAACCATAGGTATTACAGTGATCTTGCTCCTTGTGCTCATAGGAGCGGCAGGTGCGTATCTTGCCATCGGAATGCATTACAAGACACATTTTTTTGAACATGTGACCATCAATGGCATAGATGTATCGGACCTGACAGCCGAGGAAGCAGAAAAATTAATTGCCCAGAAGGCAGAAGATTACCGTGTGATCCTCACCACGAAAGAGGGGACACAGGAAAAGATTGAGGGAAGTGATATCGGATACAGCTTCGTGTCAGGCGGAGAAGTACAGGAAATGCTGGAAGGACAGAACCCTTTGTCGTGGTTTCTTGAATATTTAGGGGATGGGCGCTCTTATACCATGGAAACCTCTATGACCTACGATGAAGCAAAGCTTTCGGAAGCGGTATCAAACCTTGCCTGTATGCAGGAAGAGAATGAGACTTCTCCTCAGGATGCCCATCTATCCAAGGCAGAAGACGGTACGTATGTGATCACGCCTGAGGTTGAGGGAAACCTCCTCAATGAACAGAAAGTGGAAGAGGTTTTAAAGGGCGCTGTGGAAAATGGCGAAGCTTCGGTGGACCTTGCATCCGCAGACTGTTATGAGAAGCCATCAGTTTATGCAGATGATGCAAAGTTAAAAGCTGAAGCTGCTGTGATGAACCGTTACAGTTCCATTACGGTCACTTATCATATGGGCGGTGACATGACTGAGGTGCTGGATTCAGCTACGATTGCCTCATGGTTTTCTCTGGATGAGAACCTTCAGCCTGTTTTTGACCGGGAGGCTATTTCAGCTTGGGTAAACCAACTGGCAGACCAGTATGACACCATAGGGAAATGCCTGCCCTTTGTGACTTCCAATGGGGAAACAGTCTATCCGGAATCACGTACTTACGGGTGGGAAATGGACCGCGAAACAGAGACGGAGGAGCTTTACCAGCTTTTACTGGCCGGGGATTCCGCTGAGCGAAGCCCTGTGTGGCTGGAAGGAGCCTGGACAAGGGGAGATAACGATATTGGAGATACATACGTAGAAATAGATTACACAAACCAGAGAATGTGGTACTATAAGGATGGTGTACTGCTTGTGGAGACACCGGTGGTGACAGGAAATGTCAGCGCGGACACGGCTTCTCCGGAAGGTGTGTTCTGCCTTGTGGGAAAAGAGGAAGATGCTGTTCTGGTAGGAGAAGATTATAAGACACCGGTCGAGTACTGGATGCCTTTTTACGGCGGAGTGGGGATTCATGATGCCGACTCCTGGAGGACATCCTACGGCGGCGACATCTATTTGTGGAGCGGATCCCATGGCTGTATCAACACGCCTACAGCGCAGGCAGCTATTATATTCCAGAATATAGAAGTAGGTACACCGATCGTCTGCTACAGTTCCGGCATCAATTACGGTTACAGTCAGGTGAGCGGCGGAGGCGGTGCGGTGTCCGACAATAGTTCCACGGATATTGTCATCATAGACGGGAACAGCGGGAATATTACCACAGGAGACAATGCGGGCGGAAGCGATGCCGGGATTGCCACCGATAATAATACAGATGGAGGCGGCACAGATACCGGTTCCGGAAGTGATACAGATATCAGTATAGATATTATAGATGGATATGGCACAGAGGATGAGCAAATTATCTATTAGTAAGAGGAGGCTTTTATAACATGAAAATTATAGTTTTAGCCGGAGGTATCAGCACAGAGCGTGATGTCTCGATCGTATCGGGAACAATGGTGTGCAAAGCACTGCGGGAAAAGGGGCACAGGGCTGTACTGCTGGATGTTTACTGCGGCGATGACAGGATAGACAGGGAAAACCTGAAATCAGAAGAGGGGATCTGCCGGCTGTTCCCAGAAGCATATGATGTGGACGCGGCAGCTGCGTATATGCGTTCCTTCAATGACCGGATCCCTGACATGAAGCGTTCCGGAAGAACATTTTTCGGAGCAAATGTTTTAGAGCTTTGCGCTGCGGCGGATGTGGTATTTATGGCACTGCACGGCGAAGACGGGGAGGGCGGAAAGGTGCAGGCTGTATTTGACCTGATGGGGATCCCCTACACAGGATCCGGCCCCCTTGGAAGTGCTGTTGCCATGGATAAGGGGCTTTCCCGAAAGCTCTTTGCCGCCAATGGAGTACCGACAGCAGCAGGGATGGTGCTGAAACGCGGAGAGGAACGTCTGGCTCCGGATAAAAACGGAGTAGGGCTTCCTTGTGTCGTAAAGCCATGCTGCGGAGGCTCCAGCGTTGGTGTAGAGATCGCACGCACACCGGAAGCGTATGAGCATGCCTTGGATGTGGCTTTCGGATATGAAAAAGAAGTTGTGGTTGAGCAGTATATTGAAGGCCGGGAATTTTCTGTGGGAGTTGTGGAAGGCAAGGCCTATCCGGTGATTGAGATTGCGCCTTTAGTGGGATTTTATGATTACAAGAATAAATACCAGGCCGGATCCACCATTGAGACGTGTCCTGCCCAGCTCTGCGAAGAGAAGACGAAAGAGATGCAGCGCTACGCCGAGATGGCTTATGAAGCGCTGAAGCTGGAATGCTACGGACGCATGGATTTTATGATGGGAAAAGATGGGAAGATCTACTGCCTCGAGGCCAATACCCTTCCCGGCATGACGCCCACCAGCCTGCTTCCTCAGGAGGCTGCGGCATTGGGAATGGATTTCCCGTCATTATGTGAACACTTGATCCAAGTGTCACTTCGGTAAAATCAGAAAAAACAGAATGAGCGCGTAAGACTTTACAAGGAAGAAAGGGAAAAGAGGATGAAAGGGTTGACATTGAGCCGTATGGCAGAAGTTTGCAATGGCAGATATATAGGAAGGGCGGAGGATGCCCTCCGGGAAGTGGATTCTATTACGACGGACAGCCGTAAAGCGGAACCGGGCAGTTTATTTGCTGCCATCAAAGGAGAGCGTGTGGACGGACATACTTTCATCCCTTCTGTTTTCGAAAAGGGGGCGCTCTGTGTCCTTTCAGAGCATGAGCTGGAAGGACAGAATGGAAACTATATTTTGGTGGATTCCACTTTGGAAGCTTTGAAGGCCATTGCGCAGGAGTATCTGGAACAGTTAAAGATCCCTGTGGTGGGAATTACAGGAAGTGTGGGAAAGACCAGCACCAAAGAGATGATTGCGGCGGTACTTTCCCGGAAATACCATGTACTGAAAACAGCCGGGAATTTCAATAACGAACTTGGCCTGCCTCTTACGGTCTTCCGATTGAGAGAAGAGGATGAGATCGCTGTGCTGGAGATGGGGATCAGCGATTTCGGCGAGATGCACCGTTTGGCAAAAATTGCAAAGCCGGACACCTGCGTGATCACCAATATCGGGCAGTGCCATCTGGAATTCCTCGGGGACCGGGACGGCGTACTCAGGGCAAAAACAGAGATTTTTGATTTTTTGCGTCCAAATGGGCATATTGTATTAAACGGGGATGATGACAAGCTTGAGACCATCAAAGAGGTAAAAGGAATTGAACCTGTGTTTTTTGGGATCGGCAGCGAAAACGAAGTTTATGCAGACCGCATGGAAAAGAAAGGGCTGGAAGGGATTTCTTGCCGCATCCATACGAAAAAGGGAAGCTTTTCAGCGCTCATTCCCATTCCGGGCATCCATATGGTACAGAATGCCCTGGCGGGAACTGCTGTGGGACTGATCTACGGATTAACGCTTCAGGAGATCAAGGCAGGCATCGAAAGTTTGCAGCCTCTTGGAGGAAGGTTCCATAAGATCAAGACCGAGCAGTTTTTGATCATAGATGATTGTTATAATGCAAATCCGGTTTCCATGAAAGCGTCACTGGGACTTCTGCAGGATGCCCTGGGAAGGAAAGTTGCCATTTTAGGCGATATGGGAGAACTGGGAGCGGATGAAGGAAAACTGCACCGCAGTGTAGGAGAATTTGCAGGAAGCCTGGATATTGACTGTTGTATTTGCGTAGGGCCGCTGTGTGAACAGCTGGCAGATGGGATCACCAGTGTGAACCAGAAAATGGAAGTGATGCATTTTGAAAATCTGGAAGAGCTTCTCCATCAGCTGCCGAAGCTGGTAAAGACAGACGATACGATTCTAGTAAAGGCTTCCCATTTTATGCATTTTGAGAAGGTCGTTGAGAAACTGACGAACCTGTAGGAGATAGAATCGCAGAGAATTGTGAAATGATGGAAAACAGCATCAGAAAGGAACAAAAAGAGAGATATGTATATCATAGCAGGCCTTGGAAATCCGGGAAAACAGTACGCCCATACACGTCATAATGCCGGTTTTGAAGCTATAGAAAAACTGTCTGACAGGTATGGGATCGCCATAGAGACGAAAAAATTTCAGGCGCTTTGCGGCAGCGGTGTCATCGAAGGGCAGAAAGTGCTGCTTTTAAAGCCCCAGACGTATATGAACCTCAGCGGGGAAAGCCTCCGGGCGGCCTGCGATTTCTATAAAGTGGACCCGGAGGAGGAGCTGATTGTGATGTATGATGACATCAGCCTTGCACCTGGGCAGCTGCGCATCCGGAAAAAAGGAAGTGCCGGAGGGCACAACGGGGTGAAAAGTATTATCCAGCATTTGAATACGCAGGTGTTTAAGAGAATCAAGATCGGTGTAGGGGAAAAACCATCCGGGTACGATCTGGCGGACTATGTGCTGGGACATTTTTCAAAGGCAGAGTGGGCAGAAATGACAGACGCTTTTGACCGGGCATCACAGGCAGCGGCAAAGCTTCTCACAGAGGATGCAGAGCATGTGATGAATGAGTTCAACACGCGGAAATAAAAGAAGTGGAGTTAGATAATTCATGAGAGCATTTTTGACACCCATGCAGCAGCTTGGGGAATTTGAGGAAATTACCAGAAAGTTAGCCGGCAACCATGGAATGATTCAGGTTACCGGCTGCATTGATTCTCAGAAGCCGCATTTCATTCATTGCGCGGGGGAACAGTTTAAAAATACCGTCTTGGCAGGAAAGAAAAAGGGATTAGGCGGAGGGAAAAATGAGCCGTCCCTGACTCGGTTTGCCACAGTGATCATTACACACAATGACCTGCGGGCAAAAGAGCTGTACGAAAATTATCGGATGTTTGACAGGGATGTACTGTATTTTCCGGCCAAGGATCTGATTTTTTTTCAGGCTGATATCCACAGTAACCTGTTGGAGCAGCAGAGGGTCACTGTTTTAAAAGCGCTTGTGGAACAGCGGCAGGTCACTGTTGTGACTACCATCGCAGCATGCATGAATCATCTGGTGCCCTTTGAACAGTGGATGGACCATATCATGGTCATTGACAATGGAAGTGAAGTCGATACGGATCGCTTGAAAGCAGAACTGATCCAGATGGGATATGAGCGCACCGGCCAGGTGGAAGGACCGGGACAATTTGCAGTGCGTGGGGGGATCATCGATATTTTCCCTTTGACAGAAGAAAACCCTGTCAGGATCGAGCTGTGGGGAGAGGAAGTGGATTCTCTTCGCAGCTTTGATGTGGAGAGCCAGCGGTCCATTGAAAATCTGGAGTCTGTCTGCATCTATCCGGCAGCAGAGATGATCCCGGACCTTGCACAGCGGGAAAAGGCATTGGAGAAGATTGAAAAAGAAGCAAAAAAGGCGGAGGCAGTTTTCCGGAAAGAAGGAAAAACGGAAGAGGGAGCCAGGATCCGCAGTTTGCTCAAAGAATGCCGGGACCAGATCGAAGAGCTGGGCGAGCCTCTTTCCATGGAAGGCTTTATTGATTATTTTACGGAAGAGAAAACTACTTTTCTCGATTATTTTGAGGAAGAAAGCACGCTTTTGTTTTTAGATGAGCCCAACCGGATCTTAGAATCAGGAGATGCCGTAGAGCTGGAATTCAGGGAGAGCATGCAGCATAGGCTTGAAAAAGGATACGTACTCTCAGGACAGGCCGGCCTTTTGTTTTCTGTTCAGGAGGTTATCGTCAGCATTTGTGCCAGAAATACAGTGGGGCTTTGCACGCTGGAAAATGCAAGGGCACCTTATACAGTTTCTGCCAAATTCAGCCTAACTGTCCATTCGGTGAATCCATACAACAACAGTTTTGAGCTTTTGGTGAAAGACTTAAAAAAATGGAAACGGGAAGGATACCGTGTCGTTCTGGTATCTGCTTCCAGGACCCGCGGCAACCGCCTGGCAGGAGATCTGCTGGCAGAGGGCCTTACCAGCTATTATACGGAGGAAGAGGACCGGGAGGTCATGCCGGGGGAGATCCTGATCACTTACGGGAATATGAAACGAGGATATGAATATCCCCTGATCAAATTTGTAGTGATCGCGGAGAGCGATATTTTCGGACAGGAGCAGAGAAAAAAGAAGAAACGCAAAAGATATGAGGGAAAGCGGATCAATAGTTTTACAGAGCTATCGGTCGGCGATTTTGTTGTACACGAAAACCATGGTCTGGGTGTCTACAAAGGGATCGAAAAGGTAGAGGTTGACCATATTACAAAGGATTACATGAAGATTGAATATGCCGGAGGAAGCAATCTGTATGTGCCGGCAACACAGCTTGATGTGATCCAGAAATACTCGGACGGCGATGCGAAGCCGCCGAAGCTGAACAAGCTGGGTACGCAGGAGTGGAACCGCACAAAGACCCGTGTCCGCAGTGCCGTGCGGGTCATTGCCCAGGATCTTGTAAAGCTGTATGCGCAGCGTCAGAAAAAGGAAGGTTTTGTTTACAGCGAAGACACCGTCTGGCAGAAAGAATTTGAAGAGATGTTCCCCTTTGAGGAGACGGAGGACCAGCTTTTGGCCATTGAGGCGGTAAAACAGGATATGCAGAGCCATAAGATCATGGACCGGCTGATCTGCGGTGATGTGGGATACGGAAAGACGGAAATTGCCATCCGGGCAGCATTTAAGGCGGTACAGGATGGAAAGCAGGTGGCAT
>JALFIB010000049.1 GCA_022776305.1 Lachnospiraceae bacterium | reverse complement strand
AGGAAGAAAGCCGGAGCATTTCAGAGAATATCAAATGGGCTACCAGAAAGCGGTTTGAGCAAGGTATCCCAAACGGCCACAAAGCACCCTATGGCTATGAATGGGACGGAGAGATGTTCCGCATCATTCCCGAACAGGGCGAGGTGGTGAAGGAAATCTACAGAAGGTACCTTGCCGGGGAATCAGCCTACGGCATTGCAAAGACCCTTGCAGAGCGAGGCGTGACCGGGCAGATGGGAATGCCGATTGAGCAGACTACCATCAAGGAGATACTTTCAAGCCGGTCCTACACCGGAACGATGGTGCTTCAGAAGAACTTCTTCACCGAGGGTCACATCCGCAGAAGGAATAAAGGTGAGCTTCCCATGTACCTGGTGGATGAGATGTTCGAGCCTTTGATTGCAGAGGAAGATTATCAGAAGGCACTGGAAATCCGGCAGCAGAGAGCGGAGCAGTTTACGAACAATCAGGACAACCTTACAGCCTTCTCCGGCAAAGTGAAGTGTGGATACTGCGGATGCGGTGTCAGCCGGAGAACCAGCGGAGGCAGAAAGCGGTGGGTATGCAACACAAGAGAACGCAAAGGCATGAAGCAATGTGAGTGCCGACCGATTTGGGAGATGGAACTCACAGCGGCTGCTGAGACAGTGCTGGGCGGTTCCTTTGATGAGAGCGCTTTCTCAAAGGAGATACAGCAAATGACCCTATATTCCGACCGCATTGAGTTTTCCCTGCTGAACGGAAATAGGAAATCCATCATCCGGCAGTTTAGCGGCCGCCGGGGCCAGAATGCTTTCACCAATAAGGTCTGGTGCGGTTCCTGCGGATGCAAATGCGAAAGGGACAATTACGGCAAGAAGAAACGAAAAATCTGGTGCTGTTCCCAGCCGAGAACGCAGTGCCAAATGAAACGCCTGCCGGAGAGTGAACTGCTTGAGGCGGCAGAAAGCCTTCTCGGTGAGAACTTCCAGGCGAAAGTATCCGCAGACATTGACCGGGTGGTTGTTTCCGACACCCAGGTAGATTTTGAATATAAGAATGGGACGGTAAAGACATGGCAAAGAAAGTAAGAAAAATACCTGCTACCCTCAACCAGTTCACATCGGAGCCGGTGGCAGTCAGAAGAAAAAAGAAAGTAGCCGGATATGCACGAGTATCCACGGATCGTGAGGAACAGGCAACCAGTTACGAGGCACAGATGACCTACTACAAGACCTACATCGAAGGTCATGAGGATTGGGAATTTGTCGGGATGTACTCGGATGAAGGAATTACCGCAACTAATACAAAACATCGTGAAGGCTTTAATCGGATGATCCAGGATGCATTGGATGGAAAGATAGACCTGATAATTACAAAATCGGTTAGCCGATTTGCCAGAAACACGGTTGACTCACTGAACAACGTAAGAAAGCTGAAAGAAAAAGGCGTCGAGATCTATTTTGAAAGGAGAACATCTGGACATTGGATGCAAAGGGGGAACTGCTAATTACGATTATGAGTTCTCTTGCACAAGAGGAAAGCCGAAGCATTTCTGAGAACACGACTTGGGGCATCAGAAAGAAGTTTGCTAAGGGTGAAGTCAGCATGGGATTTTCCAGGTTCCTTGGATACGATAAGGATTTTGTGATCAACGAAGAAGAAGCAGCGACAGTCCGGATGATTTACAAAATGTTTATCGGTGGAGCATCCATCTATGGAATAAAAAAGGAATTGGAGAGACTTGAAAGGAAATCGGCCGGTGGGGGAAATATCTGGCACATTTCTACAATCCAGTCAATTTTTACGAATGAAAAGTACATGGGGGACTGCCTGCTGCAGAAACAGTACACAGTAGATTTCCTTACAAAGAAACGTAAAGTGAACCAGGGAGAAATAGAACAGTACTATTCCTCAGATCATCATCCTGCGATTATTTCCAAACACGAATTTGAACAAGCACAAAGAGAGTTTACAAAAAGAAAAGAAGGAAAGCGTAAAGGTGGAGCGACCATGTTTTCACATAAAATAAAATGTAGTTGCTGCGGCGGATGGTATGGATCAAAGACCTGGCATTCAACTGACAAGTACAAAAGGATCGTTTACCAGTGCAATAACAAATACAAGAAAAAAGAGATGGATCATTCACCACTTCTTATGGAGGATGAAATCAAAGAAAAGTTTCTGGAGATTATGAATGGACTGGCAACAGAGAAGAAAGAGGTCATTGAGAGTTTTGAAGAACTAAAGGTGATTATTACTGCAGACGATCCGGCGGAGAAACTTGAAAGACTGCGAGAAGAACAGCAAGAGATAGCCCTTCTGATAGAGGCGCTTGTGCATGACAACACGGAAAGACTTACGAACCAGAATGAGTTCCGAATGAAACAGCAGGAGCTGCATTCCAGATACGAGCGAAAACAAGCAGAGATAGATGAAGTAGAAAAGCAGGTTCAAGCAAAAAACGATCAACTTGCAGACATCGAATTATTTCTGGATGTGTTTCAAAAGGTGAAGCCCGGACTTGAGATTTTTGATGAGCATCTATGGAACGGCATTGTGGATCATATGGTTGTACTTCCGGATAAGAGCGTTATTATCAAAACTAGGGTCGGCGTAGACCTAAAGTAACACAAACACATATTATATAGAAGAAACTCTGTCAAAAATGGTATTTTATTCCTTTTTTTATGTGAGTTTACGTTGGGTCTTGCTTAATGGCAGGGCCCTTTTTTTATTTGGAGATGAAATACAATCATAGAAAACGAAGGAGATAGCGAAATGAAAATAGTAGGTTATGTACGGGTGTCTGCAAAGGATCAGAATCCTGCAAGACAGTTAGCGGCCATGGAAGAGGCCAATGTGGAGAAATGCAATATTTATATGGATAAGCAATCCGGGAAGGATTTCAATCGACCGTCTTATAGGAAGATGCTAAAGAAACTGAAAAAGGGTGACATCTTGATAATAAAGAGCATCGATCGGCTGGGTCGTAACTATCACGATATATTGGAACAGTGGAGATTAATTACCGGAGAAATAGGAGCGGACATTCGTGTGATTGATATGCCGCTTCTCAATACAGATATCCAACATGGAGATCTGACGGGCGTTTTTATTTCTGATCTGGTTCTGCAGATACTGGCTTATACAAGTGAAACAGAAAGAAATTTTATAAAACAACGACAGGCAGAAGGAATCAAGGCTGCAAAAGAAAGAGGGGTTCCATTTGGTTGCCCGAGAAAAGAGAATCCTCCAGGATTTCAAGAAAACTATGAAGCATGGAAGAAAGGGGAGATTACAGTAACTCAGGCTGCAAAGAATGCGGGAATGAGCCAGACAACTTTTTTCAGAAGAAGTAAAGAATTTGAAGAAAATGTTTCCAAGTAGTAGACATTTTGGATACGCCGGAAACAGCATGTTTACCGTCAAAAATGTCTACTATCCCTATGTTATCTACTATATTTCATTTATTCCAAAATGTCTACTTTATGGAAACTATATGGAAATGACAATAGACATTCATACTACAGGAATGACATTTCAGTATGTTACCATAAAAGAAAAAACCAGTAGATTATGAAAGAAGAAACTAATAACCAATATTTTCTAGGAAAGAGGGATGATTTATGATCAACAAAAAAAATGGAAAGCGGGTTGGTTTGCTGCTTGCTACAATTCTTACGGGTAGTTTGGCTATGAATGGATACGCTACAGAGACGGACTATTCCTTTACAGACGATTATTCAAAAGAGCAATTATTGGAACTTGACAGAGTTATTCATGCAAAACTGAATAATATTGCAGGTAATACAATTAGTGACGAGCAACCGATTAGCGTTGAATACTGTGCTATCACTCAAGATAACAATTATAATTACCTGGATGTTAAGATTCGAAATAACGGTAGCGAGAATCTTGTCGAGGGAGTGTCTCTATACTTCCAGATACTTGATGAGCAGGGAGATTCATTAGAGGATAAAAGCCTCTGGTTTGAACGTGTCGACGCCGGTCAGGGTGTTACAAGCAGCTTATGGATTGATGGAAATCTTTCAACACCTGTCGAGGATATTGTTTCAATAAAATTCTTTGAAGTATATGTATCAGATACTCAGACTAAAACAGCTTTTGAAGTTCCGTATGTGTTTGATGGATCAGGAAATGATACTATTGATACTAGCACAGTTAATCAAAGCATGGAAAATGAAGAAACTAGTAATGAAGAGGTTGCTGAGAGCATTAGTGTAGAGCTGGAACCTAATTTCATTTTCCATACAGAAGCAGTATCAGTACCAGAAGACGAAGCCAAATACGAAACTCTGTCGGTAGGCAGTTCGGGAGATGCAGTACTTAGAATGCAGGAGGAACTTGCTACACAAGGTTTCTTAGCCACTACACCTGATGGGCAGTTTGGCAATAACACTAAAGCATCAGTAACAAGCTTTCAGGAGAGTGTTGGATTAACAGCAACAGGTGATGCTGATAGTGTTACCTTGGAAATACTTTATGGTGAATACGTGGAACCGGAAGTAGATGTTGAGGCAGCTCTTCAGGAGCAGACATGGCTCTTTAACGGTGGTGAGAATACCATTTTGAATGGCATTAGCTTTTCTGATAACGTGGCAACGGTTGCACAGGTTTATTTCGATGGTAATGGAAAACATGACAATGACAGTACAGCATGTGCTTATAAAGTAAGTGAAGGCACTATTACGTTAACAATGGTAGATGGAACAGAGATGGAAATTCCTTATGAGGTGAAGAACGGACAGCTCTGTCTGAATAACGGAGAATGGATGACTATTTCTGAAGTTAAAGCTGGACTTCAGGGAAATTGGGAATGTCGCTACCTTGACGATTTTACAAAACTAAGTTTTGAGTACAGAGCTACAATTGCAGGTGATACATTCTCGAATGAAAATGCAAATTCAAACGGATATTACTTTGGCCCGTATGAAGGTGCATACACATTAAACTTTGGAGGTTTTGACGCGGATTTCATGCATTCAAGGGATTGGTATTACAATATTATCGATGGCGAAGTAGTTCTTTTACATTATGAACGCATTCTTTCGAGAGCAGAACAGGGATTAAAAGGACAATATGGATATTCTTTCTGATGTCTTTTTGAGGATTGCCCATGAAAAAATATGAATTATACAAAATAGTATCAAAAACGAAAATAATATTGATTTGTATGGTGATCGTTAGCTCTTTTTGGGGTTTTCAATCATATGCCGAAGACGGGGGATCTGACGTAGAAGTTCTGTATAGTACGCTTTTGCAGGAAAAGTTATTTGACAATACTGATAATTTTCTTGATGCAGCAGAAGGATATGATCTACTGAACGGATTGTGGAAGGTAGGAGCGATTGATTATGATTATAACAATAATCCTTCCAGAAACATGATCATAGATGTTAATGACGTGGAAGCAATTGCGGATATGTATGATGGTAATTTCATATCATTTTTTGCCGACGGAACATTTGTCTATGCAAATCCTGTATTTCATGAAGGAACATATACGGCTCATCCCAAAAACGAAGGATGTTTTATCCTGAAAACGGAACACAGCTATCGGTATTCTGTAGAAGACGGAGAAGTAAAAAAAATTGACGTCGATGGTAAGCCTAATTATTATCTAGAAATATGTGATGATTCATTACACTTTCAGGATTATGACCCCTTCACAGGGAAAGCAAAGGCAAATGACAATGGTTTATATTTTGTACAGATAGAAGATGAAAGTACATTTATACAGAATAATAAATCAGAGCTGCAGGTTGAAAATTCTGAAAAAGAATCATCAGGTTCCGATGGATATGTTTCTACATCCTCCTATTCGGGTATATTAAAAACGTATACACAAAAAATGGAAAATGCAGTTCCACAATTGGTAAGAGAATACCAAGGTGAAACATCCGGAGTACACGATATTAACCAGCTTGCAGAGATTTGCAATGATAAAGTCGGAGAATTGGCTGAAATCTGTAATGAGGGTGTTGGAAAAATGGCAGATTTGATGCACAAGAACGGAGATTCCTATGAGACATACAGTGATTGGGCAGAAAAGCTTATGGATAATTACATTGATATAGCTCAGAAAATCCAGGATGCATATTTAGAGTCTGCAATGTGAAAATAAATAATCGCTATTGATTTTTGGGAGAGCGTTATGCTCTCCCATTTTTGCGCTATTGTTATACATAATAATAAGGGGTTGCAAAAATAGCCTTAGGGGGTTGCAAAGGGGTTGCAGATTTCCTGGTAATCGTTAAATTGTATTAAATCCGACGTACCAAGGAATCCCTGTCCGTGTGGTTATTTTCCATTGTTTCTCCATTGTTTTTTAGGTTCATGTTTCCCACATCCATCACAGGTCTGAGGCCAGTTGATTTTCCATTCAAAGTATTCATTTCTGGTAATCTCGCCAGATTTCAGTTC
>JALFIB010000040.1 GCA_022776305.1 Lachnospiraceae bacterium | reverse complement strand
CAAAAAAAATTCTTGAAAGCCAGGCATTTTATGACTATGTAAAGATATGTGGGACGCCTACAACCCCAACCTCTTACAGAATTTCGGTAGATGATATCAAAGATTATATGATAGAGAGGGGATAATACAAGGAGGAGTAGAAGTGTTGCAAGGTATATTATTTCAAAGCAAAGAATAGGCTTTGACGAAACGTGGAGAATCCGTTGTGAACAGCTATGTATACATAGGAAACATAAACCAACTTTGGAGGAAACAATATGTTATTGAGAGAGCACTTAGAAGAATACACAAAAGAACAGTTATTAGAGCAAGCAAGAAGCTTTGAATTGAGAAAATGTTCAAGACTTCGTAAAGCTGCACTCATAGAACGGATTCTTGAATGTTTCTGTGCAGAAGATATGCTTCGAAATAGGTTAGCATGTTTGACCAAGGAGCAAATGATTCTTTTTCGCAAAGCATGTGACGCACCGCAGGATATTTCTATAAATGAAGTAGTGGATAGTATGCAGTTGCATATGTACTGGTTGGGCTCTTTTGAGGAGATGTCGGATAGATTCTGTGTATTTGAAGAGGTATCTGATGTTTTCAAGAGGATTGATGATGAAGCTTTTCAATCAGATCAATATAAAAAAGGATGGATGATGAAATGTGTACATTTTTTCATAGACTATTATGGAATTGCTCCGGTGGAAGTTATCTATAAGTTGTACAAATTAAAAATTAAGGATACCATAGATGAAATGATTGCTATGCTATGGGAAATGCCAGTAGATATTGTGGAATCGTGTATTTTTCCGATGCGAAGCTTGGGATTACAAGATTGGCCGAAGGATGATCCGATTTACTCTTCAAAAGGATTGTTTATACATATACCAATACTGGAGAATGATGAAATAGGATATCTATTGGATAGACAAATGGATAAAGATTTTTATATACCTTCGGTACAGCAGATTGAAGAAATTTGCAGAATAGGATATGAAGAGAGTTCATTGGCATATAAAAAATTACAAACCTTTTTTATGCGAAAACTGGATTTACCATATGAGCAGGCTGTTACGTGGTGTCTACAGGTATGGGCAAACAGCTATGAGGGGGAATCTCCAGCGGATGTGATTCGCAAAATGTCAGATGCAGATGTGGTATTTAGGAGTGAAAAGCAAATGAATGAGTTTGTGGGACTGATAATGGATGCTCATAACAATACAAGGATGAAAGAAAATAGAGGTCATAAGCCAAATGAACTGATAAGAAGAGAATTAGCCGGCGGAGTACCTACAATCGTGCCGGGGAGTTCTCATGCAGCTGCAATGCTAAGAGATGCAGCACCACAATTAAAAGAGATGGGGATACCTGTTGATTTAGATGGTAATGCGGATACTATTACGACCTCTCTTTATCCGAATGGATTGGAGGGAAATGCTATAAGTGTGGAAAAGAAAATATATCCTAATGATCCATGTCCCTGCGGTTCAGGAAAGAAATATAAAAAGTGTTGCGGTAGAAATTAAAAAGTTTTTGACCATTTCATTTATCAGAGTCATATTAACGTTATGCACATTTGTTCTCAATGATACAGAAGGAGGTTGAAAAAAATGGAACGAGTAGAAAAATTTTTAAAAGATGCAAACGTATATTATCTTGCTACCATGGAAGGTGACCAGCCGCGTGTCAGACCTTTTGGCACGGCCCATATTTTTGAGGGAAAGCTGTATATCCAGACAGGAAAAGTAAAAGAAGTGTATAAACAGATCAAAGAAAATCCGAAAGCAGAAATCTGTGCCTGCATGAAAGATCAATGGCTGCGTGTTTCAGGCGAATTAATGGAAGATGACAGAAGGGAAGCGCGTCAGTCCATGCTGGATGATTATCCATCTCTTCAATCTATGTATTCCGCAGATGACGGCAATACCGCAGTATTCTATTTTCGGAATGCAACTGCAGTATTCAGTAGTTTTCATGCGGAGCCGGAAGTAATCAAGTTTTAGCAAAAATAAAGCAGTTCAGTATTTAGGAATATTACATAGTTCCGAGAGAAGTCCAAAAATTGCTGAAAGTACGAGTAGATGTGGCGGATAGATGAAACAAATCGGTTTGGCTGATGAGTCACTTAACATATGGAAAGAAATGTGTTATGATGAATAAAATGACAAATCAAAAAATAAAAGTGCCATGGTGAGGACATGTAAGGTCGGGCAAACAAAAGTGCCATGGTGATGACAGGCAAGGTCGGGCAAACGAAAGTGCCATGGTGATGACAGGCAAGGTCGAGAAAAAAAGTGCCATGGCGATGGCATGCAAGATCAGGTAATCAGCAATCGGGATAGTGTATTTGGAAAGGACCGGTAGAGCATATGAAGGGATTAGTTATTTGGGAAGACGGACATGCCAGCCTTGAGGAGATGGCAATGCCGGAAATCAATGAATATCAGGCTCTGGTAAAAATGACAGCCGGAGCATTATGTGGTACGGATAAGGCGATTTTATATAATAAATTAAAGGGATTTACGAATTACCCTACTGTTCTTGGGCATGAGGGGATTGGACGTATTGAAAAGATTGGCAGCAAGGTGAAAAATTTTGCTGTGGGGGACAAGGTTGTCCTGCCGTTTCTGGATGATACAAAAGAGTTTTATTCTACTTGGGGAGCTTTCGCGGAGTATGCTGTGATTGGAGATGCGAAAGCGATGATGGATGACGGCCATAGGGTTGATGATGGTGTTTTGACGGAAGGTAATCTGGGACAGGTGAAGATTCCGCAGGAGTTTGATGACGTGGAAGCCACGATGATCGTTACTTTCCGGGAAGTGTATTCTACTATGAAACGACTTGGATTTGCAAAGGGAAAAAGCCTGGTGGTTTATGGGGCAGGTCCGGTGGGACTGACTTTCATTACCTTGTCAAAATATATGGGATTGGGACCGATTATCTGTGTAGACCATACGGAGAAAAAGCTTGAGACAGCGAAAAAGTATGGTGCGAATTATGTGCTGAATTTTGATAAGTGTGATGTTCTGGAGGAGGTTTTGAAGATTCTTCCGGAGAAAGTGGATATGATACTGGATGCGGCAGGTGTTCCGGCCCTGATTAATCAAAACCTGAAAATGGTGAAGAATTTTGGGGATGTCTGCATTTATGGGGAGACTGCAAAAAATGAATGGCAGATCAATTGGCAGGAAGCCCCATATTGCTTTAATCTTCGCTTTGCACAGTGGCCCTCAAAGGCAGAAGAGGCGGAGGTCCACGATGAGATCATTGACTTGATGAAAAAGGGCATATTAAACGGAATGGATTACATTTCTGATGTGTTTGATTTCAAGGACAGCGTAGAGGCTATTGAGTATTTCCGCAATAAAAAGAATGAAAAGAAGATTGCGATTCGTTTTTAACAACTTTGTTTCTGAGAAAATGAAACAGCAAATTTTGGAATGAGGGGATGCCTTGAATTCAATAAATATGGCGGAGATTCTGATCGTAAACAACATTGGGATCTTTTTGATGGTTTTTTTGCGGATGACAAGGATAGAGAACGTTGAAAAGCGGTTTGTCGGTGATAAGATTTTTGATATTATGACATGGATCACCATTGCCGGCTGCACTGCTGAGATCTTGACTTTTGTCATTGACGGAAAGGTGTTTGCGGGCTGCAGGATGCTTTCCTATTTATTAAACAGTTTTTGCTTTATCGGCACTTGCAGCGTTGGATTTCTGTGGTGCCTTTATGTGGACTTCCGTATTTTCCACAATGTACAGAGGATGCGCAAAAGAGGAATGCTGTTGGCTATTCCGCTGG
>JALFIB010000033.1 GCA_022776305.1 Lachnospiraceae bacterium | reverse complement strand
GGTTCCATCGCCCATGGCAAATCCCAAAAGCCCGTCCATAACAGTCTTCCCATTTTTGATAAAACGCTGATCTGTCTGGGGATCTATTCCCAATGCCGTAAGGGCAACAATGACCTGAGCACAGCTTTCTGCATTTTTGCTGCCATAGCTTGCATAGCTTCCGTCTGCTTTTTGTAAAATGGAGAGCATCGTAATCCCTCTGTCTACAGCTGCTTTTACAGAAGCATCACTTTCATAATAGGGAGCAAGGGACTGGATCGCCATAGCAGTCAGGTCGGGATCTGCACTTTTTCCACTCATATCCCATCCGCCTCCGGCTACTTCCTGACTCAAAATATGCTGGATCAGTTTTTCCCTGCTGTTTTGTGTTGTACCGCTGGCCGCCTGCGGGATCTCATAGTTATGGCTGTCAAATGCGATTAAAGCGAATATGGCACCGTTGACTCTCTGCCAGACTGTCTTGTCAAAATCAGCCAATGGTTCCAGCAGATTGTATCCGCCCACATCTGTCACATCTTCCCCTAAAGCAGTAAGGGCAAGTACAACTCTTGAATACTCGGTATATTTCTTTTCGTGTAGGATCCCATTGCTTTCCGAAAGAGCCTGCAATACATTTGCTTTATACTTGCCATACACAGAAGCATCTACCGGCTGGCCGCTTCGTGCCAAACCGAGGATCTTCCATTCCCCATTCATGCTTCCCACTTGGGGGGTGTATAACTGGGCTGAGTCAGCAAGCTGTTGTCCTGTAGAAGCATAGACATCTGCGATGTCCTGCGAGCTTGCATTCCACTGCGGGCCATTCTCCGCCGAGTCCTCCAGCAGCTCTGTCATAAACGTCTCTGCAGTTTCTATTGCTTCTGTTTCTGCCTCCGGTTCTGTCTCTAGCCCAGATTCAGCCTCTGTTTCCGGCTCGATCTCGGATTCAGCCTCTGTTTCCGGCTCCGCTCCTGTCTCTGGACCGGATCCATCCGCTGTTTCCGGCTCGATTCCCTCTCCGGCATCATTATCAGATTCCTCTGTATCTTCAAAGTCAACCAAAATCAACAGTTTTTCCTCACGGCTTCCCCCATCATCAAAGGAACCGATACAGATTTCGGCATAAGATGATTGTTCCTCTGGCTCTCCGTAAACGGCACGCTGTTCCACAGTAAATTGTTCGGAGGATAATTTAAATTTTTCCAATGGAAGGACATACGTTCCATTTTCAAATGACAATGCGTACTTTTGATAACCGCCTGATTCAAGTTCAGAGGCTCCATAAACTGCCGTATCGCCATCGAGGAATTCCGGATATAACATCCATTTACCGTCTTTTTCCGTAAAATATCCTCCCCATTTCGAAAAAAACACTTCTGACCCTGCCTTATCCTCGGGGATACCAGACAAATGGCTTACTTTAATTCTCAATTCATTTGTCCCGGAAGGAACGGTTATTTTACAGACTCCATCGCAATAATCCACCTGTTTCAACCTGCCCTGACACGCCACTAAGGAAGGCGGATTTATCCAGACAATTCCATAATTTTCTCCAGATGGTCCTGCTATTGATAAAGATACACTTCTATTTTGATCTGTGTCCTTTTCCTGTCCGCTATCTTTTTCAGAATCCGTTTTTTGATCTGATTCTGTGTCTTTTTCAGTTCCTGTTTCTTGATCGTTTTCCGTATCTTTCGCAGAATCTGCTTCTTGAGTTCCTTCCGTGTCTTTTTCTGATTTTGTTTCCTGATCCGTTTCTGTAACTTTCCCAGTTTCTGTTTCTTGACCCGTTTCTGTATTTTTCCCGAGTTCTGTTTCTTGACCCGCTTCTGTGTCATTCCCGACTTCTGTTTCCGGAGCTCCTTCTGCAGTATTCACGCTTCCAGCCTCTTGGAACGCTTCTCCATCTTTCCCGGTTCCTGACTCCTGAACCGATTCCGTATCTTTCCCCGGTTCCATCTTTTGAGCTTGCTCCGGGCTTTCCGTTTTTTGCGTTTCCTCACTTTGAGCTGCCTTTTCCAATATAGGCTGTATTTCAGATGCCAAAGGGCACAAAGATAATTGAAAAACCATAGTACCGGCAAGTAATAATCCCAGCGCTCTATGTATATAATTTTTTCTCATAAATCCTCATTCCTCTCACAAATGCCTTCTCTTAATATGCAGCACCACCCACATCTGCACCTAATCCATTGCACGTATAACACCAGACAATTGTGTCTCCGCCTTGAAGCGTATAACTGGAACAGCCATAGTTGGGGAACCAGCCGTTTACCTTATACATCCAGCCAGATTCGTTTCCGCAGTCAAATTCATATAGATGGTTGATTCCTTCGATATAGTAGCTGTTGTACATAGGAGTCCAGGAGTATTCCAGCTGAATGCCTGCATAGGAACATACTCGTTCTAACACGTCAAATACCGTCTCTCCATCTTCAAACTCTACTGTGCTCGTTGATAAAATGCATCCGTTTGCCGGCACGTAAGCTTCCTTTCCAGCTGTCAGGTTTTCCAAATTATCCAAGATCGTATCGCAGCGGATCGTGATGGTACACGTTTTTAACGCGGCTTCCGCCTGACCGTCGGATGATGAGTCACCGGTTCCTTCCTGTCCACCAGATTGTGCATTGCCTGACCCTTCCTGTCCACCAGATTGTGCATTGCCTGACCCTTCCTGTCCACCAGAAGATGACACATCAGCACCACTTTCGTCTTTTTCTCCATCTTCAGTATTCTCTTCTGGCCTGTTTTCATCTGATGTATCCGTTGTAGTTAGATCTTCACTTTCCAATCTGTCCTCTTTTGATTCGGCCGGAACATGTAATGAGGAATTCAAACTTTCCTCCAATGCTGACTGCTTTTCTGCCTCACGGTCATCAAGAACAGACTGTAGCCTTGCTGCTGAAAACATCAGTTCATTTTTACTTGTACATTTTTGTGCCTGAAGGATCATAAATTCATTCATAGATTCAGGCTGGAATTCTTCCACGGATACATGTGCTTTTTCATAAGCATCTGTAGAGACTGTCAGTATCTGTCCTGCTTCCACATGTTCTTCCGATCCGTCCTGTACCAAGACATCTAATTTTCCTGCATAAACATTCACAGAGCAGCTTCCCGTCTGTACGCTCACAGAAAGCACCGCTTCTTCTGCCTGTGCCGTGTTGTCTCCAAAAGATAATTTGACATTCACATGTTCCGGAGCAAAATCGGCAAAAATCTCTCCATTTAAAACATGAAATTCGAGGCTATTATCCTCGCAGGATGTGATCTCTGCCTCTGTATTTTCATTTAACGCTAAAACTCCCTCTGCTCCTACTGCAACCTCTGCTGACGATCCCTGTCTCGCCTCAAGGATGTCACCGGCCTTCAAGGACTGGTCTCTCTTTAAACTGTAGCCAACACCTTTCCGTTCTATATTGACCACACCAGTTACTTTTTCCGTAATTAAAAAGGATTTTTCTTCTCCTCCAAACCAGCCTTTCAAGCTTCCTGCAGCCATCACGCCGCAAAATGCCATCACAAGGATCACCAAAACCATCAAAAAATTGAGCAGATTCTTTTTCTTCTTAGTCTCCATGCTGTATTCTCCCCTTTATACACAAAAAAAGGTAACGAAAACACACCTTAAAATGGTTTTCGTTACCTGATAGACGTCCTCATTGCGCAAACTGCAAATCTACCTTATTGAAAAGACTATTGCCTGCCGACTGTACGGCAACGCACTCACTTGTACAGGAGTTGCACCTGTTCGCAATATGCCTCCCACCTCTTCAGTTGACCGATACAAACTCATGATGTAATTCAAGAAGTTTCATCTATCCATAAATATAGACCATTTCCTCATTTCTGTCAATTT
>JALFIB010000008.1 GCA_022776305.1 Lachnospiraceae bacterium | reverse complement strand
TCCGCCATTGCACCAATGACAATATCAAATTGATGTGGCTTTCCACTTCTGCAATCAACAATGAAATCTAACCACTCATCTGTCATCTCTTTGAATTCTTTTATTTTCATAGAAGGATCAAGTTTCACATCATAAATAGATACCACTTTCGTATTGTACCGTTTGGCCCATCTTTGAGCCTGTTCCTTTATTACTGTACAATAAAAACCAGGTCCAAAATCTTTTGAATTTTTTCCTATTCGGATTTCGGGTTGTGAAACCTTTTGATACCCTCCGTAATATACCGTCATAATTGCCAAGCTATACACCTTCCTATTATCTTTGCTTTGCTATCTTTCCATATGTTACGCGTATAATCTCTCAAATACGATCTGGTTCAGGCAGAGTTTCGTACTCAATATACGCATTATATTTAAAATGATGTAAATATATAATACCATCAATAACAGAATAAATCAGCTTTAATTACATCATTTGATTTCAATACTTCTGCCACTTCGCCTACCATTGATCTTGATATCGAAAAACAGCAGAAAATAACAATATCCCCGTCAATAACGAGGATATCTTCAATACTGGTATGTAATACTTTACTAAGAATCAGAAAATTATCAATACTGGGAAGTGAGCGGCCTGAAATCCATTTATAGATGGCTTGTGGGTTTTCAAATCCCATAATCTCTTGGATATCTTTTACTGTATACCCGTTTTTCTTTAATAATTCTCGGATCCTATTTCCGGTTTCCTGTTGCTGGATAGATAAATATATAGGTTTCATTATGCTCCCTCCTTTATTCATCCACCATCCCGATACACTGAACTATTTTATCATATTTTTTCTTGCTGTTCTAAAAAATTTTCGTAAAAATTTTTACAAAAGCCCGGGTAATTCGTATGTCCTAACAATAACATTTTCTTGTTTAAATCTTCTAATGCTTCTGTAAACTTATTTAGATCAGCTTTTTTAATTCTACAGAAAACAAATATAAAATCCGTATCCGGTCTATGTGCTTCCTGTTGAAAACAAACCTTGACATTATGTTTTATAAACAGTGAATCTGCAAGATATTCTTCTGTATCGATGTAACAAAAGTATTTATATCTTAACGAAGTTTTCTCTAACGGAAAATAATTATGGTATTCCATGTCCCAGCCTCCATTCCTATCATATATCATTTATTCTATATCTCCATGTACTATCTGTCATTGAACTGCTAGTTTAAAACGCCCCGGCAAATGCCGGAGCGTTCTCAATATTTATCAAGCCATGTTTTATTTTTCATACTTTCACATTTTTACTCTCCCCACTGCCGCCGCATATACTGCACATTCATATTCCGGCTCCGCCGACGGCCCGGGCATAAAGCCCAGCACTTCATCCAGCAGGTCCTGATCATAGGCACCTACAGCGCACACGCCTAATCCGATGTTTTCCGCTGCCAGATAAAGATTCTCACAGGTATGTCCGGCATCCAGCAGAATATATTTCGCCGCTTTCAGTCCATATCTCCATTCGCAGCGGTAAGGGATGGCGCTCCACACAAAAAGCACCGGTGCTGTTGCAGCAAATGTCTGGCCGCAAAGCGCATGTTTTAAGTCTTCTTGAAAAGAAGTTTCGTCACTATATCCATCGCAATCTAGTTTTTCCAGTAAATGCAGGTCCGGTCGGTAATGGTACAAGCCCGGCTCTATCTCTTCCACATGATTTATAAACAAGTAAGTTTCCAGTGGATGGCGGGAGCCTGCAGAAGGCACATTGCGAAATGTAATCTCCACTTCTGTCTGTACAGTATTCCTGATTCCCTGCGTTGCCCAGAGCAAATAGGAGAGTTCCGGCAATTTTACCGGTTCTTTTGCAAATGCACGCCTACTTTTTCTCCCGGCGATACAGCTGCTAAAGTCACCATTCATTTTTAACGCGGAAATGTCTTCCGGAAGAGATACCTGAACCCCAGAACCGTTCATCCCTGATCTGTTTCCTTGGCCCCCGGAACAATACTTCTTTACCGGCGCCGGTCCGGGAATCTTCTGTTCCTGATCTGTCTTTTCTGCACCCACATCAGCTCCTGAGTAGCCCTTCAGCAATTCTCTGTTTTTCATTATCTGCTGCCTTGTTTTGTCATTCATAAGTTCACCTTTCTTCACCCGCACCTGCTCTTCAGGCTCCAGTTTTCCCTCTGTAAAGCCGAATAGGGTAAGCGCAACTGTTTTCATCTGAGCAGGCTTTCATCTTTAGAAGTATTTCCGTAAAAGATCCGCCAGATGCTGTACATTTTGTTGTTGTACCATATCCAAGATCTGGCTCTTATTAAAATATTCTATCTTATATTTTTTAGTATTTTTTGCTGCTTCCTGCAGCATGCCTGCTGCCTTCCCGGTATAGCCGCCAAGAGACCACAACTGAAATTCAAAGTTTCTGATATTGGGATAGGTTTCGTTTAACCATTTTCTTATCTGCGGAATGTTTTTATTCAACCATTTCTCCACAAATGTTTCATTAGTTGGCTGGCGGGTCGCCTTACATTCCACCACTATCACCTTGCCATCCCGTTCCACCAGCAGGTCCAGCTCGTTTGTTTTATCTGAATCGGGAATGCGGATCCTTTTTCCGATGGTTAAATATCTGCAGCCTACATAGTGATAGTAATAACCCACCATGATCTCAAACAGATCCCCTATCATATCGTTATAACGTCCCTCTGATTTCGAGATTTCCAGAAAAAGCTTTTCTATCTGAGCCGGATTTTTAGCAACAATGGCACTTGCATTTGTAAAAATATTTACAATTTCCGCAAGCAGTTCTACATATCTCTGATCAAAAAGATTATTTATAAAAGCAACCACTACCTTTTGCTCCTTTAATACTTTCAGCGCTTCCGCAGTAGCACTTTCAAGAAGCAGCACCGGCAAGAAGTTTGACAGTTTTTTATATTTCCTTATTATAGCCAGCTTATTAATGAAAAACTGTATGTCCTCTGTATCTGCAGTCTTTCCGTAAAAAACATCACCAATAACAAAACCATTCTTTTGCAAATCAAGATCGTATAGTGGCTGCACATAGGACGGTGCCGTGAATGCCCACTGGAAATTGGCAAATTCTGCTGACTCAAATATTGTCTTGAAAGAATCATAACCTACCAGATTGATATTTCTGGCCCAGCTGGCAAAATCATGAATGATCTGTTTTTTGACAACTTCAATACCTGTTGATCGTGACAGATTTTGCCCTGTGTCCGAAACCCAGTCACTTAGTTTCCAGTGGGTCTCATTATAATCCTCAATCACATGACATTTAATCAAATCTTCGATCACTCTTTGATGTAACTTATGTCCTTTTACATTATTTATAGGTGACGATACCAGTGCCGGAAGAATGCTTTTGGAAACATAACCACACTGTGACTGGAATGCACAGATATAGATCCAGTTGACCTGAGAGCTTTCCTGAATGGCCTCCAAAAGCCTGTCCACATATTTTTGAGACATAAACTGGTGTTCCAGATAAAAAAATTTCTGGTTTTTCTCAAAGGACAGGGTATATATTTTGTTCACCGGACTTCTGGCACGGGATAATGCCTGCCTTGCGGCCATATTGGATACCCCATATTCTTTTTCAAAAATACGCGCCAGTTTTCCGGAAAGCATTGGTCCATATCGATTCAATAAATCAATTATTTTTTTTGACATAAAATGTGCTCCTTCTGTTTTGTCACACTGCACTGTTTATAATAGATAATTTATAAGCGGCTCCTTACTTTTTTATATTTTTACAATGCCTGTAAATACAGGATTTTTTCATTTTAATTTTACTTTTTTTGAAAAAAATGTCACACAGCTTTATTACAGTATATAATATACGCTCTGTCTATACAAGATTATCCGTCAATAAATACTGACAGACTACAATCAATGACAGACCATCCTGTACTTTCTTGCGGGTTCTTCCGGACACTTGAAATGTCCTTTAAACGGAGCCAGCTTCTCACACTCGCGCGATTTTACAAAACGTCAGAAAGCACACTTTTTCGCGCCGGATGCATTTTGTGAAGAAAAAAGAGGATGTAAGCTCTGACATCCTCTTTTACTAAAATCAAATTTTTATTTCTCTGCCTTCCCCTCTTGCGTCAGAGCAAGACTTTTCTTTTCTTCTGCTTTTCCTTATTCTACCGGTACAAAATACAAGTTATCCTCTCCAAGCATCTGTGCTCCCTCCGGGTAAGATTTGATAAACAGCAAGCTCTCCACCTGGTCTACATCTATCACCCGCTGAAGGGCAGAGATGTCTCTGTATTGTTCTGAATCTTCTGACTCATACCCGGTTACGCCTGCACCGGAGATGCCTGTATATATGGTGCCGTCTTTCAACCGCACTCCTGTAAAGGATGGCGCTTCTTTGAACGTCGTATGAACGCTCTCTTCGCCATTTTCATCCACTGCTATCTCCGTTTCTTCCTGTCTCGGGAAATCATATGTGACAGATACGGAAATAGGGGAAATTTCTGCCTGAACCACTGTGGCTCCAC
>JALFIB010000303.1 GCA_022776305.1 Lachnospiraceae bacterium | reverse complement strand
CCTTCCACTGCAAACAGTGTAGTACCCCGGTCAAATTGGCTTAAGATCATTTGGTTGATCGCCTCATACTGATTGCTGACAATCTTGATCTGGACTTTGCTCTTACCCATGACGAGGAATTTTTCCAAAATAAAGGAGTACAGGCAGACCAGCAGGATTCCGTACAGGACCTTTTCTCCCTCTGTAAAAGTCACCTGCAGCAGGAGGATCATCACATCAAATGCGTACAGCAGCACCGCAACGGAGATCCCGGTCATTTTGTTGATTACTAACGGCGGAATATCCATGCCGCCTGTCGATGCGCCCTCCTGAAGCACCAGCGCAATACCGATTCCCACCAGTCCTCCTCCGAATATGGTGCAGAGCATTTCATCGGAAGTAGGGCAGCCTGTAACTGCGGCAATCCTCTGCATGATGCTTAAAAACACGGGATAAGAAATGGTACTGAGCAGAGTCGTCATGGCAAATTTCCTGCCAAGTACCACTATCCCCACCGCAAACATAGCAATGTTAAATACGGATACTATCACATCAACGGGAATCCCCAGATAGTGGTTTACAAATATGGCAATTCCGGCTGTACCTCCTGTGATCAGTCCCATGGGCAGGATAAAAAATGCCACTGCCGCAGAATATATGCAGTTTCCCAGAAGGATCACTGCAACTTTTTTTATATTTTCTTTCGTCATTTCCACGTACTCCCTTTTCATTTTTGGTAACTATTCAGAACCTCAAACATTCGCGAAATTCCGGTTTCATGGGTTTGAAACCGGCACTTGTTATTCTACCACATAATCATAGGATTTGTTAGGATATAACTTATTATCCCTTTCTGCTTTTTTTATATTTGATTGGCGTACAGTGCAGCTGTCTCTGGAACATTCTGGTCAAATGGCTGCTATTAGAAAAGCCCGTCTCCAACGCTATGTCCAAAACCGATTTGCCAGAATTAATGAGCAAGTATTCCGCCATCTGTACACGGTAAGAGATCAGATAGTCAACCGGTGATTGGTGAATCACCTTCTGAAACAGGCGGCAACATTCACAGCGGCTTACAGGGACAGAATCAGCAATATCCTGAAGATAAATTTTTTCCTGATAATGGTTCTGTATGAATGTAATCGCTTTTTTCACACGGAGATAATCTTCAAGACCGGATGTATGGGCTACCGACGCCAAAGAATCGGCGTTTTTTGCAAGAGTAACACCGGAATCCTGCAAAGCAATCACCATTTCCCACTCATATCCCAGAGTCTTTTTATGGTAAAGTTCATAACAGCTTGCCAAATTATCTAGTATCCTCTTCTGCCATAGCACTTCCGGTTTGAGAAGATACATATCAATCTTTTTGTCCTCAAATAACGGCATCACATATTTTTGGTGAATCCGGCTTCCTCTAAACCCACAGAGCAGGGAAGTCTCCACCAAGATCGCACACAAAACTGCCTCTTCTACCGGAGGCAAGGGTTTCATCATATGCAGCATATTAGGGACGATCCATGCCCCTTCGCCTTTTTTCAATATATGCTTATTTTGTCCGGTATAAAGCTCTATGCTGCCATCCAGAACATAAACCAATTCATGTTCCTTATGCCAGTGCCAGCATATATACCCTTCCGGATAATTTGCGACTTCATCTGTATAGACCTCCAGTGGATAATCATTTTCTCCATGGCAGGTGGTCTCTTCTAATTCCTCATTCAGTAATAAATAATTCAGTTTCATACGATTATATTAATTTTTGATATGATTATAGTTTATTAATGAGATATTTTGATATTATAATAAGAAAAATTAAAAAAATCAACAGAAAGAAGGAATCCTAGATGTTAAAGAAAATACTCACCACATTGGCAGGGATTTTCCTGATCTATGCAGCTGTTGGCGTCGCCATCAAATGCGGGATCGGGGTGCTTCCCGTAGATGCCGCCATCACCACTTTATCCAATATCATCCATGTAAAAGTGGGAACGGTAGCTATATTTTTCCACGGAAGCTTTCTGGTTGGCCAGATTATACTGGAAAAGAAAAACTTCCGGAAAATTGAGTTCCTCCAGATCCTTAACATCACTTTTGGGGGAGCCGTTTTAAACTTCGTACTTTATACACTTTTGAAAAATTTCACAGTAACCTTCTACCCGGTAAAACTGGTTCTGTCCACTGCTTCTTTCCTTGTGGGGGCATTTGGATGTACTCTTGTACTGGAAACACATTTTGTCCGGACCTCCATGGAAGGTTTTATCCAGCTGATGGCTGAACGCATGGGAATCACCATGGGCACGCTGAGAAGACGGATCGATATTTTTCTTGTCATTGCCACCGTACTCCTGATCCTCATCACAAAAACACCTTGGACACTCAGGGAAGGGACTGTGATCGCTGCACTGATCTTCGGCCCCGCTATGGATTTCTTCAAAAATAAGTTCTGGAATAAATAATTGACGGCCAGCGCACTCTGCCTATTTAGGCAACGCGCTGGCCGCTTCTTCCAAACCTTCCTGTATCCCCATTTTCCCGGCAGAGTTTATTCCTTCCACATACAACAGCTGCCTTTCTTTTCTCTCTTAGCCCGGTACAATGCCCGGTCCGCATATTCGATCCACTGATTAAAATACCTTTTGTCCTGATTGCATAATGCGATACCTGCCGAACAGGAAAACTCATCTCCTTCTGATGCGATCCGGTCATGGAAACCACTGCAGATATCTTCACATTTTCGTTTTGCATGGCTCTCATCACTGATATGTTTCAGTATCACCATAAACTCATCTCCGCCATACCTGCAGAGAATGTCGTCAGACCTCGTCATGCTGCGGAGCAGTTCCGCAAAAGACCGGATCATACGGTCTCCCGCACTGTGGCCCAAAGTGTCATTGACGGTCTTTAGATTATCCAGATCAAAAAGGCATATAGCAAAAGGCAACTCCTCTTTTCGCATGGAAGCCAGCGCTGCCTGAAGGCCGCGCCTGTTCAGCAGCCCTGTCATATAATCCCTGTTTGCCTCATCCCTGAGGGAGCACTCCCTGCTCTGGCAGGACATCTCCCCCACCAACCGGTCAACCCTCTTATGAAAATCTATCATCGGATGGCACTTGCACAGAAAATCGTCGGTCTCCAGAGTCATGGGAAGTTCCTCACTTACGTTACACTGAGGAATGGTAGCCATCACAGGGATCCGCCAAAAGGCAGGATCCTGACGCAGGGCTTTCATAAGAGACGCAGCGCCATCATTCGGAATCGTCATGCTGAGTATCACAGCAGAAACACCATTACGTCCATGTGACCTTAGGCGTGCAATAGCACTGTCCACGTCAGAAGCCTCCAGAATCTGGTATCGTCCCTCAAAGGTTTCCCTGATCTTCTTCCGATACGCTTCATTTTCCTCTACTACCAGCAGGCTTCCCTTATCATCCTCTTTCCGGCGCATTCTGGCAGCAGTAGTTTCCGGCTTGATGGGCTGTGTCTTTAATAATTCTTCAAACTCTGACAACGGCATGGGCTTAGCCAGAAAATATCCTTGTACAAAGTCGCAGCCCACAGCCTGCAAACGCTCCATCTGTTCTCTTGTCTCTACACCCTCTGCAACCACGCCAAGGTACAGCCTGTGGGCCATACTGATAATATCATTCAGAATGCTGCGTTCCACAGGTTTTTCCAGTTCATGCTGGATAAATTTCATGTCCAGCTTCAGGATATCCAGTTCGATCTGGCTGAGCATATTCAATGAAGAATATCCGCTGCCGAAATCATCCATCTCTACAACAAATCCCTGCTCGCGAAGCTGGTCTACGGTGCTTATGATGTGGTTCGGGTTTTCCGCATAAGTGCTTTCCGTGATCTCAAGATGCAGGTACTTCGGATCCACCCCGTATTTTTTCGTCAACCCCACCAGAACATCCACTAAATCCAGCTGGTACACATCGGCACGGGATACGTTCACCGACACAGGTAGAAGCTTATATCCCGCTTCTTTCCAATCACGCAGCTTGGTGCACACCTTCTCCCAAACGTATTGGTCGAGGCGTGAAATACAGCCATTCTTTTCAAACAGGGGAATGAACTCCCCGGGAGACATGAATCCCCACTCCGGATGGATCCACCTAACCAGAGCCTCAGCCCCTGCCATGTACTCGTCATTGATACTATACTTGGGCTGATAATAAATAACAAACTGATCCGCAGACAACGCAGCTTCTATGGCATCTATGACTGCCTTTTCTCGCAGCATCTTGTGGCGGAGGGAATCATCATATACGGCAAAAAACTGGTTATACTGTCCCTTTATGCTGTCCACTGCCAGCAATGCCCGGTCACACATCTGCTCCACCGGAATCGTACGATCCGTGATCTCATAGATACCCCAGCGCATCACAACGCTCTTCAATGCAGCAGACGGTTCTTGCCCCTCGAAGTTTCCAAAATTCATGCGGTCTTGCTGTTCCAGCTCCCTCTTTTGGAAACAGAGAAAACGGTCCGCAGTGAACCGACCGCAAAAGCCTGTGCTTCCCACCATCTTCTGGGTAATGGAAGCTGTCTCCTGCAAGATACGGTCTCCCTCCTGCGTGCCAAAAATATCATTGACCAGTTTAAAGTTTTCAATATTTGAGCAGACAATGCAGTAATCCTGTTCCGGATCTTCCAAAAGCCGTTCCTTCACCTTCTGGCAAAAAAATTCTTTACTGTAAAGCCCGGTCAGCCGGTCATACTGGAATTGGTTGACCATGGCTGCTGTCTCCCTCAGCTTGATCAGGCTGGCTGCCCGGTGCAAAATGACCTGAGGCCTATAAGGCTTCGGTACAAAATCCGTAGCACCATGGGTCAAGGCAGCCACTTCATCCATCTCGTTATCGCTCTGGGTCATAACAATGACCGGGATCAAGGACAGTTCCTCATCACTTTTGATCCTGTTCAGGAACGTGTACCCATCCATCACCGGCATCATAACATCCAGCAGGATCAATGATACACTGTCTTTGTGTTGCTGCAGGATATCAAGCGCTTCCTGCCCATTTTCAGCCTCCAGTACCCGGTATTCACTTGATAATATTTCACTCAACATGGAGCGGTTAAGCTCGTTGTCCTCTACGATCAATACTTGTTTCTTTTGTATCATGTTACTATTTTTCTCCCTGTAAACCTAAATCTTTCTTTATAATTATAATCCTCCCGTACTGTACACGGCCTGCGTTTTCTTTGTATTTTATAGCAATATATTTGAAACAAAAATGACATAATATTCACAAATAAATGAAAGAATCTAGTTTAAATTATATCACAGCTCCTGCCTCCAAAACAAGAAATTATCTTTAATAAACGTGGATTTTATAGGATTGTCACGATAAATACCATCCTGTTATTTCTGTCATTCAAAATGACAGGATATAATTCTCCTGAGGCACAATGTCTGTTCTCTTTGTTTCCACAGAGACGAGATTCGCTTTGCGTATCTCGCTCTGATCAGCGGTCGTCAAATGTCCATCCATACAAGCATGATGTCCATTTTCCTCGTCGCCATGACAAAAAACCTCTTAAACAGTCTCGTCATAATAGGCAATAGCATCATATTCCCGATGGCAACAGCAACCCCTATGGCAGGAGCCAGACTGAACTCCACAACCCATCCTGCATTTTCCCCTCAGAACAAATTTTACAAATGTAAAATCTGTGTTATACTAACAGAAAAACGAATTTTGTTCTGGTTCCGTGAGGTGGAAAAAATGGGAAAAGACATTTATACCTATAAAAAAATACGTGAGGATATCTGGCAGATCCAAGAGGACGATGGTGTGTACTGCACGCTGGTCAAAGGAAGCGAACTGGCGGTTTTGATTGATACCGGATATGGAAAACGAAATTTGCGAGCCTTTGTGGAGGAAAACATATCTACTCCCTATATGGTTCTCAACAGCCATGGGCATCCGGACCACATCGGCGGAAACCACTGGTTTGATACCATTTATGCTTTAAAGGAAGAGTGGGATGTGATCCGTCATTTTGAAGGAAATGAACCCCACCGGTATCAACTGGAAGAACTGTGTTTAGGCCAGACCATTCCGCTGGGAAATAAAAGGATTGAGACAGTACCATTATTTGGCCATACAAAAGGTTCCATAGGATTCCTTGTACCGGAAGAGAAGCTTTTGATAGCAGGAGATGCCTTGAATGAATGCTTATGGCTCTTTAACTATGGTTCTCTGTCCATGAAAGAATTATATGAAACAATAAAAAAGACTATAGAATTGGATTTTTCCACTTACCTCTGCGGTCACAGTGACATGGAATTTCGAAAAGAAAAACTGATTTCTCATTTAAAAAATATAGAAAACCTGAAAATCGATGAGCATACAAAACAAAATACCATCGGCTTTGAAACTTACAGCAGTAAATACGAAGACAGTAATGGGAA
>JALFIB010000278.1 GCA_022776305.1 Lachnospiraceae bacterium | reverse complement strand
TGATGTATTACCATAAGTGAGCGGATTAAATACCTCAGGTTATAACAATATTTAAACGATTGGTGAAAATAGTAAAATAGTATTTTAGCATGCAGGGAGAAGGTTTGTAAAACCATCAATCCGATAGTATTGGAACATTCTTGATTTGGTCCAGTGTTATTGGATTGATGGTTTATTATTTTTTACGGAAACGATGAAGGAGATAAAAGCACATAAAACTATGTGTGTCTGGAAAGTGGCTTCAGCAGTCAAAGAACATTCAACAGAGTATTTAAAGAAAGATATAAAATGTCTCCTGTTGAATACAAAAAGAATATCATCGATATTTCTAATAATGAAAATGAGTGATTCTCTGTTGTTGTTTTCCCTTTCCTAGCTTCATTCTGAGATTGGCAGGAATTGCAAAAAATGATACCGTTCAATTGAGAGCAGAGAGTATAGCAGTTATTCAATTATGAGCAAACAATGAAACGAAGTGCACGTACGGGCAGGTATGCAGCAAAAGTGAGCATACAGCACAAGTGGGTATGTAAACACGAATTGGTAGGTGATACACGGATGAAATCCATGTATAAAACGGGAAGAACGGGAAAAACTACGATTAAAGAAAAGGCGGCGTACTGCCGCGGCAGGAGGGATCATATGGCAGTGAACCAAATGGCAGGAAAGCAGAGCATCGAATTCCAAAATTCCCCTTACATTATCAGCAGTGCATCCATCGTGGGACCCAAAGAGGGAGAAGGGCCTCTGGGGGAATGGTTTGATCTGGTGGCACCGGATGCGGGCTTAGGAGAAAACACATGGGAGGAGGCGGAGAGTACCATGCAAAAGGAAGCGCTGCAGACCGCCATAGGAAAGGCACAGCTGATGACACAACAGGTGCGGTATCTCTTTGGCGGGGATCTGCTGGCCCAGCTCATTGCGACGTCTTTTGGAAATGGAGACACTCAGATCCCTCTTTTTGGGCTGTACGGTGCATGTTCCACCTGCGGGGAATCTCTGGCACTTGCGGCTATGGCAATAGCAGGTGGGTATGCAGACTACGCCGCAGCCCTTACCTCCAGCCATTTTGGCAGTGCAGAAAAGGAGTTCCGGTTTCCCCAAGGGTATGGGAACCAACGTCCCTTATCGGCTACCTGGACGGTCACCGGAAGCGGAGCCTTTTTACTTTCCACCAAGGGCGGGCATGTAAAGGTTACCGGTGTGACACCAGGAAAAATTGTTGACATGGGTATTAAGGACAATATGAATATGGGAGCATGCATGGCCCCAGCAGCCTGCGACACTATCTATCAGAATTTTATGGACTTTAACCGGCAGCCTCATGATTATGACAGGATTATTACAGGGGATCTGGGAACCGTGGGACAAAAGATCGTGATCGACCTTTTAAAAGAAAAAGGATTTGACATTTCGCAGCAGCATATGGACTGCGGGATTGAGATTTATGATGCAGAAAAACAGGATACCCATGCAGGGGGGAGCGGATGCGGATGTGCTTCCGTAGTGCTTGCAGCCATGATCCTTCCGAAGCTGCGCAAAGGTATTTGGAAACGTGTGCTGTTTGTCCCCACAGGGGCGCTACTCTCAAAAGTCAGTTTTAATGAAGGACAGACGATCCCGGGGATTGCCCACGGTATCGTGCTGGAGCATTGCTGATGCAGGCAGGGAGATAAAACAGATATGTAAAACAGGTATGCATTTGCGAAAGAGTAAACTGGGAGTAAAAGACTGCAAGCAGGGATTATGCACAATTTATTGATGAGGAGGAAAACCATGGATTATTTCAATGCATTTTGGGTAGGAGGGCTGATCTGCGCCCTTGTCCAGATTTTGTTGGAAAAAACAACGCTTCTTCCGGGGCGGGTGATGGTCATACTGGTATCCCTTGGAGCCATACTTGGATGGCTGGGACTGTACCAGCCCCTTATTGACTTTGCCGGAGCCGGAGCATCCGTTCCCCTGCTCGGCTTTGGAAATGCCCTTTGGAAAGGGGTAAAAGAGGCGGTGGACAAAGAAGGCGTATTGGGACTATTTCTGGGTGGATTTAAGGCAAGCGCTATCGGCATCAGTGCAGCCTTGATTTTTTCCTATCTTGCCAGCTTTCTTTTCAAACCGAAAATGAAAGATGAATAAAACAGTACAGGGCTTTTTGGATGGGAAACTCTTTAAATAGAGTTCCTCATCTTTGAACCAGATGAAAGTTTGTATCGTAATAAAGCCCCAGTTCCTGACAGATCCTGTTATTCAGTGATGTCAGGGCATCGTGGTATTCTCTGTATTTCGGTGACAGGGCAATCATATTGGGGATGAAGATATCATTATAACCTTTGTTTTGCAATTCTTTCATGAATTTTCTCTGGGCATATCCGGCAGGGCTGTATTTATAAAGAGGATTGTTTTTCATTTTCACTCCGGCCTGTACTTGCTTTTTCAGCTTCTCATACTCCGCTTCTGTGGGATGCAAATACATAGCGATCATACGATCCATGTTCTCTATGTTTTTTTTCATGGAAGACCGGGGAACCAGCCGGTACATCAGCCACGAGCTGAGCTGCATCATAATGGGAATGCGGATGGTGGTATTGTCCCAGAAACGGATGATGTTCTGGTAAGCCTCTTCCTGCTGGGGAGTATCGATTTGGATCTGCAGATAAGGAAGAAAATGGTTCATAAAATAGTATCCGTAAAACCCGGGGACAGCATCGGTGATGGCATCGGCTACAGTAGAATAATCTATTTCCTGATAGGCCTTCTCTACATCTTTACTGCGGATAAACGACCGCAGCGCTTCCAGTTCTTCTTGCCGATCAGATAATTCCAATTCTTTTTCACGCAGGATTTTTTCCAGAATCTGCGTATCCTTTTTTTCCAGTAATAATCTAATATCGGCAATACTGATTCCCAGCTTTCGGTAAACTGATATTTCTTTTAAAATTTTCACGTCATTCTCCGTATAATTCCGGTATCCGTTTTCGTCTTTTTTTATCTGGAGAAGACCTCGCTCTTCGTAATATTTTACTGCCCGTTTGCTTAAATCCACTTTCTGTACCACATCATTTATCCTCATGGCAAATCCTCCTGTCTTTTTTATGTTTCCTGTTTTTTCTGCTCTGGGTCACATTTCAGTTCCTCATCCCACAGATGATCTCTCTTACACAATGGAGTATAAGGGTGTACGCGGCGTACATGTCAAGGGGTACCTCCTTTGGTACAACTGTGAAAAGACAAGATATCGTTGAGTGCTCCAAGTATACCAGAAACTTCCGTGAAGAGAAAGACATAAAACGGAAAACGTGATACTTGACATGGGTTTTATCAGGGTATAGACTGAAAAAGTAAATTTTTAAATTCTATTTTGTGATCCGGACATGCTGTATCAATGGAAAAGCAGCCGGAAAGATCGTCTAAGGAGATTGTTATGGGCTGGAGACATCAGATTGTTTTCATTTTAAAAGGAAACGTTGGATGATTTCAGGCTATCAGTGCGCCCTTTTTTAGGGTATCTTATTTTCCCAATTATTAATTGTTAAGATTCAAGTGTTAAAAGATAGAGGAATCTATTTCGTTTTATTATGGATAAAAGAAAGTTTTTCTGCCTCGAAGCAGGGAGGCTTTTTGTGGAGGATAAAAAATGAATATTAAAAAACAGACGTTCTTACTATATTTGTATGAACTGCTCATCAGTTTTCGCTTGGTAGACGTAGTATGGGTTCTTTTTTTGTTGGATCGCGGTTATTCTTTGGCGCAGGTGGGGATTGCAGAGGGGGTTTTTCATATTACCAGCATGTTGTTTGAG
>JALFIB010000269.1 GCA_022776305.1 Lachnospiraceae bacterium | reverse complement strand
GATCAAGGAAATCCCGGGTTTTGTAGAAGGGGACTTTGACCGGGATGCCACCTTTCGGGATTTGATACAAAAGGAATAATAGTTGCTGCTTTTGTTTTTGAAATTATGGGAGTTCCATTTTTGTTTTTAGAGCAAAATTCTGCCTGAAAATATAAGAGAGATTTCCATTAACGAGTTTGGAAGTGAAGAGGCGTGGAAACAACATTACATTGAGGTTATGTCTTCAAGAGATATGCAAGAGCGATATGCAAAAGTTATCGATTGGTATGGAAGTAAAGAAGCTTTTTTGTCTTTTGCTAATAACCCAATCAGTAAGGAAACAGCAGAATGCTTTAATAAACGAATTGAAGCAGTTTTAAGAAAATTACTGGCAAAAAGAGAGTATCCACTGGATTCTTTTGAAATCAAAGAGTCAGTAGCAGAGTATGGATTTATTATGAAAATGCTCTATCAAATTAAAGACGAAAAACCAGTTATGCTTTCTGTTGCAGAATCATATCGTGATGCGATGGTGCGAGAAAAAATTGATGCAGATTATGGTGAAGGGGCGTCTGATTTTTTTGCAAATGCAATCAAGCAATTCTATCAATAAAACTATTGTATATCACGGATGGAACCTGCAAAATTGACACAATCGGATAGGTTCTCGACCTATCTTTTTCCAATGGAACCCTTTATAATGATAATAAAGGGGGAAATCGTATGTTGAGAATGGAGATTGCGCTTTTTATGGTTCTGGCTTTTGTTGCCAGTGTCTATTTTTCTGCCGGGCGAAAAAGCACGCCGTTGCACAGGACGTTTTCTGTCTTGCTGGTCGTTGTGCTGATCCATTTGGTGCTGGACAGTGTCACTGTCTACACTGTGAATCATTTGGAGACCGTACCGAGGTTTTTGAACGATGCTGTTCACAGGCTGTTTCTGGGCAGCATGGTGCTGATAATCTATTTGTTTTATCAGTATATTGCTATTCTGGTGGAGGAGGAGACCGGGAAGCTCCGGCGGCTGGACTTGCCTGCCAGAATCTTTCTGGCTGTGGCGGAGCTGGGAAATTTCCTTCTGCCCATCTCCTACACGGTGACGCCAGAGGGAAATTATTCCTCCGGTTTATATATGCTGGTACCATATTGGGGCGTTGCCTTTTATCTACTGCTATGCATCGGCCTTTTAGTCATAAACTGGAGGCAAATTGATCAAAAAAAGAAACTTGCTATCGGTTCAGCGCTTCTCATTGAGGTTATTGTCTGTACCATGCAGTGGCTGAACCACTCCTGGCTCATCAGCGGTATGGGCATCACGCTGATGACACTGTCGTTCTATCTGACGCTGGAAAACCCGGATATCCTCCGGGCCGAACTGACGGAGCAGAAGATGTCTATGCTGTACCTGAAAAGCCAGGTGAATCCCCATTTCCTCTACAATACTCTGGACACCATCCGCATTCAGGCGCAGCTCAACGGAGACAAAACAGTAGCCGATCTGCTCATGCGGCTGGTGGACTTTTTCAGGCTCAGCGTAAAGGTAGACAGGCCTATGGTATCTCTGGATGACGAGCTGGATCTGCTGGAGGCCTACATGGAGTTGATGTGTTACCGCTATCCCGAACTACAATGCGAGTATGAGATTGACCCGGAGTTGGGCGGTATGCAGGTGCCCAATTTCATTTTGCAGCCCATTGTGGAGAACAGTCTCCTCCACGGCCTGAAAAACAAGGGCTACCGGGGCGAGGTGCACATCTCGGCCAGAGAAACACCGGATCACCAGATGGAGATTCTGGTCAGCGATACCGGCAGTGGCTTTGCGGAAGGTAAGAAAACCGCCATTGACCAGATGCTTCTGACTTATTCCAAACAGCCGGCCAAGCTGGAGGGCAACAGTATCGGTATTCTGAATGTGCAGAAGCGCATCAAGCTGCTCTGTGGCCGGGAATACGGCCTTTCCTATACGGAAAACCCCACAGGAGGCGTAACGGCACATTTGCTGCTGCCCATGAAGGAGGATGTACAATGAAAAATTTGCGTGTACTTTTGGTGGACGATGAAATTATGATTCGTGAGGGCTTCAAGCGGCTTTTTGACTGGCAGGCCCATGACTGTGAGGTGGTTGGGGAAGCCGGCGACGGCATGGAGGCACTGGCAAAAATCGATGCCCTGCGCCCGGATATCGTCATCATGGATATTAATATTCCCATTATGAACGGCCTGAAGGTCATCCAGCTCAGCCGCATGAAGAACCCCAATACCGCCTTTGTGATCGTATCCGGTTATGACGATTTTTCCTACTGCCGGGAGGCGCTTCGGCTGCAGATCACGGACTATATTCTGAAGCCTGTAAACTACGAGGAGTTCGGCACCTGCATTGACAATTTGAAAATCTCTTTGTTTGAGCAACGGGTATCGGCTGTGATGGAATCAGAGAAGCAGGAGGAACGGACGATCACCGGTATTACTCGGTATCTGCAGGAGCATCTGGCAGAGGAAATCAGTCTCGCTGTTTTGGCTGAACAGTTTCATTTGAATCCCCAGTATATCAGCCAGCTGTTTAAGAGCGAGATCGGTGTGAATTTTCTGGCCTATCTGACCAATATCCGCATGGAAAAGGCGAAAAAGCTGCTGCTCTCCACATCCCTTTCTATTGCAGAGGTGGCGGAACAGTCAGGTTATGGGGATTACCGCGTGTTTACAAAGGTGTTCAAGAAATCGGAAGGTATCACCCCATCCCAGTACCGACGGGATTTCCTGAAGGCAGATGAGGGAGAAAAGCGATGAACCCTTGCCCATCTGGCAAGAGGTAATACAGGCATATCTGACGCAATGCATGCAGAGCGTGACATCAGAAATGGTATTCACGCTCTATTTTTTGTCATGGCAACGAGGAAAATGGACATCGTGCTTGCACGAATGGACATTTGACGACCGCTGATCAGAGCGAGATACACAAAACGTATCTCGGCTCTGTATAGGCTGTATGGTGTTCACCACAGTGTCTGGCCCGGAAACTATAAAACAGACACAATCATCTGCAGAATGCGACTATCCGTCAAGCAGGTTTTTTTGTACGATACTAGTACATCGTATCCGGAATAGAGGGAGGAAACAAAGTGAAACATGCAAAGAAAATTGTGATATGCGCATTGTTTCTGCTGGTGGCAGTGAGCGGGCTCATGACTGCTGCGGCTGCGGTAAGGGGGGATTTTGATATGAAGAATATGAAAGAAGTATCTTGTGAAATGAAAACTTTTGAAGTGAAAGAGGCGTTCTCTGATATCTATGTTGAGGACGCAGAATGCAATGTGCGTATCCTGTGCGCCACGGATGGCAAATGTAAAGTTATCTGTCAGGAAAAGCAAGACGGCAGCATCTATCATACGGTCACAGTCAGTGACGGGGTACTAAATGTCCAACGCCATGATGAAAGAAAATGGTACCAGTATATTGGCATCTCCTTTGATGATCCGGATGTGGAGGTTTATTTGCCGGAAAAAGTATATGGGCAACTTTCGGCACGTTCGGTGTCCGGAAACATCCATGTTGACGATGGGTTCACCTTTGAAAGTGCCAGTCTGGAGAGTGTCAGCGGCAACGTCCGGATGTTTTCCGAGGTAAAAAAGGAACTGAATGCAGAAACCACCAGTGGCAGGATTTTGCTTTCCCATATCCGAAGCGGTGGGATTACTGTCAAATCCACAGCCGGGAAAATTCAGCTGACTGATGTGATTGCAGAAAAGAACCTATATGTCAAAAGTATCAGCGGTGGTGTTATGCTGGATGAATGCGACGGCAGCACAATCAAGATTGAAACCACCAGTGGCTCTGTGAAGGGGACGATTCTTTCTGATAAGATTTTCATTACGGACAGCATAAGCGGAAGAGTGAAAGTTCCCCGTTCCTCTGTTGGAGGCGAATGCGAAGTAACCACCATCAGCGGCAACATCACCATTGAACTCAAAGCAATTGTAAAAGACTAACGGAGTTGGGGTGGCGCAGAAAAGTGCCGCCCTTGCCACTTTTTTTGACAAGAACCATGCAGAATTGTCTACTTTCGTTGGTAGAATTGCGACCGCGTTCGTACTATCATCATATTAAAAGTAATTGCATAGGCTTGCTTGTCTTTTGATGGATTTTGGGCCTTTATGGTGTTAGTTCTATTGTTTACGCATTGAATTTACAGATGATAATCTAGGAAGGTGAAGAAAATGAAAAAAATTATTATGAGTTTAATTGTTATTCTTTTGGTGGGGGCGCTTACCGCCTGTGGCATGGAGATGGATGGAAAGAACTTAAACAGTTCAAAAAAAGAAGAAACGGAAACACAGGTTTCAAAAGAATTGGAGAAAGCACTGTCAACAGAAGTTGAAGGATCGGAAAGTGAGTCTACGGTTTTCGAAACAGAAGAAATTACTTCAGAAGGAGATTATCCGGGAGCAGATGTAGTAGAAATTGTAAATCTCCGCGGTGATGAGACGACAGTATATAAATTAGCTGATGGCACTTATATGGATCGCATTGACCGACGTTTTACATATAATGGAACGGATACCTGGACTGATGAGGATGGAATTGAGTGGAATGAGGCTGTAAAAACTTCTGCGAACGATAATTCTTCGAACAATGTGAATGAAGTTCCTGAGGGTGCGGGGTGGAAAGCAGATCTTGAGAAGAGTCTTTTTGAAAATTATGGGGTAGTTCCGAAATATTATGAGGATCTGGGGGACGGAATCTATCAGGTCTATGTGGAGGTAGGGGGCGAGGTTGAACCCTTAGTCACAGTAGATTCCGCAACAGGCGATTATCAAGTCAATTGGTGATGAAAGAAAAAAGGAGCTGCCAAACATCATTTCATATAATACTTGACAAATAAACGGTCGTTTACTAAAATAAATGTAAACGACCGTTTACGTACGTAAAAGAAATCCAATGCTATTTTGTGGAGGGATACCATATGGCTGATACGAGGGAAAAGATATTAATGACAGCATTGCAGTTATTTGCTAAAGATGGTTATGAGGCTGTTTCTGTCAGAACGATTGCAGAGGAACTTGGTATGACGAAAGGTGCTCTGTACAGGCATTATAAAAACAAGCGTGATATTTTTGACTGCATCGTAAAAAGAATGATACAAATTGATGCCCAAAGAGCAAGGGAATACCATATGCCGGATGAAGGGTATGATTCTAAGCCGGATGCTTATGGAAATACTACTTTACAAAGTATTCAAGAGTATACCATTGAACAATTTCGGTTCTGGACAGAAGATGAGTTCGCATCCTGCTTTCGCAAAATGTTAACGTTGGAACAATACCGGAATGAAGAAATGGCAGAGCTTTACAGCCAGTGTATTGTTGCAGGACCGGTTACATATATGGAAGATTTATTCCGTGAACTGATTCAGAAAGGAGTATTGAAAGCGGAAAACCCCAGACAACTTGCAGTAGAGTATTACGCTCCGCTGTTTCTTCTTATCTGTACGTACGATAAAACAGGAAAAAATGAGGATTATGCCACAATTCTCCGTAATCATACGGAACATTTTATGAAGAGTTATGGGGTAGATTTGGAAGAAAACTGATATGAGAAACGAAATTACTATGAGACAGATCAAGAAAAGAAATCGGAAAGGATAAGGAAAAATGATGAATACAAACAATATTACAATACGTTTAGAGAAAAAAGAAGAATATCGCGAAGTGGAAAATATGGTAAGGGAAAGCTTTTGGAATGTATACCGTCCCGGATGTTTTGAACATTATGTCCTGAATCAGTTACGGGATGATCCGGCATTTGTTCCGGAACTTGATTTTGTTATGGAACAGGAAGGCAAGCTGATTGGCCAGAATATGTTTATGAGAGCAAATATCAAAGCGGATGACGGCAGGACTATCCCCATCATGACTATGGGGCCAATCTGCATTACACCCGAACTTAAAAGAAAAGGATATGGAAAAACATTATTAGACTATTCCTTAGAGAAAGCAAAGGAACTTGGTTGTGGTGCGGTTTGTTTTGAAGGAAACATTGATTTTTATGGAAAGAGTGGATTTGCTCCGGCAAGTACCTTCGGAATTCGCTATCATGGTTTGCCGGAAGGCGAAGATGCATCTTTCTTCTTGTGCAAGGAATTGATTCCGGGTTATTTGGATGGGATTACAGGTGAATATGCAACACCGCAGGGGTATTTTGTGGATGAAGCAGAGGTGGAAGCATTCGATAGGGAGTTTCCGGCTAAAGAAAAATTGAAACTTCCGAGTCAATTATTCTAATGGCAAAATGTTTACAAAAATGTAATCTCATGATAACATATGGCCATAGTCAAAAGGGAAGTTGAACTCGAATGTACCTGAAGACAAAAAGCATACACAGGAATCAAAAGAAGGACCGAAACAGGAGATCGGTCAAGGAGGATTTATGCCAATAGAATACAAAGATCAGGAATACAAGGAGAGTAAAGCGGAAATACTTCGCCGGCAATCCATAGAAAGGTTTTTGAAATTTGATCAGGAGAAAATGATTTCTCTTTTTGATCTGCCGCATGACGAAGAAACCATGAGTATTCAGTTTCTTGGGCAAACCTATACCATAAACAGAAAAAACGGGGAACTGATGCAGGGAGAACGGTTTGCTGATCTGGACGAAATGGCATCTATTTATGAGTTTCTTACGACAGCTATTCATTTGCCAAATGAGACAAATGACTGGCAGTCCATTGCAGCTCTTTGCACAAACACAACAGATACCTCCCTTGGAAGATACATTGAATATCTCAAACCATTCGAAGGAAAGTTAACCCTTATGCAGGAAGCATGTGCAAAGCTTGGCGGGGTTCCTGCAAGTAAAGGAGATGTAAGCAGTCTTATTCCGGTCTTTAACGGAATAACTGTATGGTTCCAGTATTGGGAAGCTGATGATGAATTCCCAGCTTCTGTGCAGTTTTTATGGGATGCATCCATCAAAGATTTCTTCCGGTGGTCCATCCTTTGGAATATCATGACCTGTATTACAAAACGCATGAGAGAAGTGGTCGGATTAGATTAAATGTGAGAGCAAAAAGAACAGCATCTTGATGAATATCTCTGGAAAGAATATAGAGTTTCAAACCCTACAATATGCCACCAGCCTTTGTGCCGGTGGTATTCTTTTTCGGTTTTTTATGTGGGAAATCCGTCCCCTTTTCTGCCGCAGCAGGTATTTAGCGATTGACATATCTGAGAAAACTGAATATTTCTGCTCTGAAAAAACTAAATATTTTGCTCTTGACAGCTAATGATATTTAGCCTATAATACAGCTAATGATTATTAGCTACATTGGCGGAGAAAGGAAGGTGGGATGGTGGATACAAAACATAAAATTCTTCTGGAAGCACTGAGATTGTTTTCACAAAGAGGATATGATGCAGTGAGTGTTGAGCAGATTGCTGCTGCGGTCGGCATAAAAGCTCCTTCTTTATATAAGCATTACAAGAGCAAGCAGGAAATTTTTGATGCAATATTTGAAGAAACAGCCAGAAGATATGAAGACTTTACGGATACGATTTCTGTTCATGTAACGGATTCTGAACAGGATGTAATCGTATTTGAAAACATTACTGCAGATGATCTTGTTCAAAAGGTAAAATCTCTGATTGAGTATTCTCTGCATGATGAGTATGTCAGCAGGTTCAGGCGGATGATGACCATTGAGCAGTTTCGGTCCCCTGAACTATCAGAGCTTTATTCGAGGAGATATGTCAATCAGATCCATGATTACCATAGTGGGTTATTTACTAAAATGATCGCAGCCGGTGTGCTGGCAGATGAAGATCCTGTCATCCTTGCAATGATGTATGATGCACCGATTCTTGTTATGCTGGGTGAGTGTGACAGACATCCGGAAAAAGAGGAAGAATACATGGAAAAATTAGAGGCACATGTCAGACTGTTTTATAAGACCTTTAACCGCAATTGAAAAGAATAATGAGCCAGACGCAAAGACGCAGTGCTGAATGAGGAAACGATTCAGTTACTGCGCTTTTCTGTAAAATAGGAAAGCTCGATGACTTTCCTATTTTACAGAAACCCTCCGGGGGATGCACACGATGCGCAGCGGAAAGCTGCTAAAGCAGCAGCGCATCGGCGCTCAAAGTGAGCAAGCCACCTTATGAGTGAGGGGTATTGGGAATTTATAGTGTAATTGCCCACTTTGTTGTCAGAACAGAAAGGAAGAAAAATGATGAAAGCAATTGTTTACACAACGAACACAGGAAACACAGGGAGATATGCAAAGATGCTTGGACATCAGATCGGTTTGCCGGTCTATTCTCTGGAGGATGCAAAAAAATATTTAGAAAAGGGAACTGGGATCATTTATCTTGGATGGATCATGGCAAGTAGCATTAAAGGATATAAAGAGGCGGATAAGTGTTTTTGCATTCGCATGGTCTGCGCTGTCGGTATGGGGGCAACAGGGACACAGCTTCAGGAAGTCAGAAATAAGAACCAAATTCCTGCGTCAACAGAGGTTTTTACCATACAGGGAGGCTTTGATATGGAAAAACTTCGGGGAGTAAACAGGCTGATGATGAGTATGATGGTGAAAACGGCGGGAAAAGCACTTGCTGAAAAAGCAGACAGAACTCCGGAAGAGGATGACATGCTGGATTTGATGATGAATGGCGGCAGTCGGGTAAGTATGGAAAATCTTTCAGAACCTATCAAGTGGTATGAACAGATCAGGGATGTTATTTGAATTTGTATGATAAAGGAGTGACGAGAAAAATGAACGAGAAATTAATACGAAAACTGGGATTACTGGGGATTGTAAGTTTGCTATCCTACATAGCGGCTGTTGTTTTGTCTCCGCTTGCTTATCCGGGGTACAACTGGATTTCACAGGCTGTCAGCGATCTTTCTGCTGATTCTGCGCCGTCCAGAGTGCTCTGGAATCAGTTAGGTGCATTCTATATGCCGTGTGGGATTGTCTGTGTGACCATGTGCTGTGTGACGATTAAAGAACACTATAATCGGGTCTTGAGGATGGGGGTATACTTGTTTGCAATTATGAATTGGATTTCTGCAGTAGGAT
>JALFIB010000260.1 GCA_022776305.1 Lachnospiraceae bacterium | reverse complement strand
TCTTTACCTCCAGCTTAACGGAGGATCTGAAACGCCGTGATTTTACCATCAATGCAATGGCATATTCTCATGAGGACGGGCTGGTGGACAAGTTTGGCGGAATGGATGACCTGAAGGACAAGGTGATCCGGTGTGTGGGCGATCCGCGGGAGCGGTTTTCAGAAGATGCACTGAGGATGATGCGGGCCGTCCGGTTTGCGGCACAGCTTGGTTTTACACTTGATGAGCGTGTCCGCGAAGCCATACGTGATATGGCAGATGCCCTCGATTTTATCAGCGCGGAGCGGATTCAGGTAGAATTAGTAAAATTGCTTGTATCTCCTAATCCCCACTGGTTCCGTCTGGCATACGAATGTGGGATTACTTCTGTTATCATGCCTGAGTTTGACCGGATCATGGTTCAGAGGCAGAATAATCCCCACCATGCTTATACTACAGGGGAGCATACACTGATCGCCTTGAAAAATATTCCGCCGGATAAAAACCTTCGCTTGACGATGCTGTTCCATGATATGGGAAAGCCGGACGTGTTCACCACGGACGAGAACGGCAAGGACCACTTTAAAGGCCATGCGGCGTACAGTGAAAAGATTGCAGAGCGTATTATGAAGAAGCTCAAATTTGACAATGAGACAACCAAAATCGTCTGCAATTTGACCTTAAACCATTCCTGGTATCCGCAGCTGACCGGAAAAGATGTGAGGCTCTGTGCTTACCGCATCGGGCCGGAACTGTTTGACTCTTACCTGCTGGTCAAGCAGGCGGATATCAAGGCGCATCATCCGGATGTGATCCAGCAAAAACTGGATTACTTAAAGGAAGTGGAGCATATCTGGAAAGACGTCCAGATGCATGGAGACTGCCTCTCTTTAAAAAAGATGGAATTAAGCGGAAAGGACCTTCTGGAGGATGGCATGAAACCGGGCCCGGAGGTTGGAACTATATTGAACCAGCTGCTCTTTGAAGTGCTGGAATACCCGGAGAAAAATGACAGGGATTACCTGCTGAAGCAGAGCAGGGCGCTGCGAAAAAATGCGAGGGCAACGGAAAACATGGTCGGGGAGGGAAAATCGTGAAATCTCCGCTTACAACATTGTGTTATGTGGAAAAGGACGGGCAGTATTTAATGCTGCACCGGATAAGTAAGAAAAATGATGTAAATAAAGATAAATGGATCGGTATTGGCGGACATTTTGAACCGAATGAAAGCCCGGAGGAATGTCTGCTCCGTGAGGCCAAGGAAGAGACAGGGCTTACCTTGACCTCTTGGAAATTCCGGGGTATTGTTACGTTTCTTGCAGAAGGCTGGCCGCCAGAGTACATGTGCTTATATACGGCAGATGGATTTGAAGGATCCATTACGCCCTGCAATGAAGGAAAATTGGAATGGGTGCCTAAAACGGAGCTTTCAAAATTGAATCTATGGGCAGGAGACCGTATATTTTTGAAGCTTTTGGCAGAAGACACCCCGTTTTTTTCTCTGAAGCTGATGTATAAGGGCGATGATCTGGTGTATGCAGCCCTTGACGGGAAAAAGCTGGACTTATAATTCTTGGCGGAAAAAAGCCGGACTTATAATTTTTGGCGGAAAAAATCAAGACTTGCAATTTCTCGCAGGAAAAAACTGGATTTATGGTTCCGCAATAATTAGACGGAAAGATACAAAAAGAGGAGAACATTATGAAAAAGACAACTTGGAGAAATCCCCTGTTGCTGCTTTTAACGGCGGTCATCTGGGGAGTAGCTTTTGTTGCGCAAAGTGTAGGGATGGATTACGTCGGACCCTTTACCTTTAACTTTGTGCGGTGCATCATTGGAGGAGCGGTTTTGATACCGTGTATTTTTTTGCTTGACCATATCAGGGGCAGCGAGGAAACGGATGCCCAGAGCCAGAAAGCAGCGGGTATTCAAGGCCAAAAAGCAACGGGCACCAAGAGCCAGAAAACAGCGGTTTATACTTGGCACCAGAGGGAATTGTATATCGGGGGAATCTGCTGCGGCATTGCGCTTTTTGCAGCCAGCAACCTGCAGCAGTTTGGTATCAAATACACAACCGTGGGAAAAGCCGGCTTTATTACGGCAATGTATATCGTGATCGTTCCGCTGCTTGGGATTTTCCTGAAAAAAGCGGTGGGACTTCAAATCTGGATCAGCGTCATACTGGCTGTTGCCGGATTATACCTGCTCTGTATCACAGAGGGCTTTTCCATCGGGGGCGGCGACCTTTTAGTGATGCTCTGTGCCGTAGTTTTTTCATTACATATTTTGATCATTGATTATTTTTCACCGAGAGTGGACGGAGTCCGGATGTCCTGCATCCAGTTTTTTGTCTGCGGACTCCTCTCAGGAATCGGTATGCTCTTCACGGAGCATTTTGACTTGGGGGCGATCCTGCAGGCCTGGGTGCCTATTTTGTACGCAGGGGTATTATCCTGCGGCGTGGCTTATACGCTTCAGATCGTGGGCCAGAAAGGCATGAATCCCACGGTGGCGTCTTTGATCTTAAGCCTTGAGTCGGTGGTATCTGTTTTAGCCGGATGGCTTTTGCTGGGGCAGAAGCTCAGTGTGCGGGAGCTTTCCGGGTGCGTGCTGATGTTTGCAGCGATCATACTGGCACAGCTTCCGCAGAAAACAAAGGCGTGAGGCAGCCATAACTGATTGCAGGGTTAACGATGCGGTTCTTGAAAGATGAATCATGAACAGAATGATGCCAGAATTGTGGAAATGCGCGGCATGAAACAATTTGTATGGTATCTTTTGATACAGTTTGAAGGAGAAAACTATGTCAGGAAATAAAAAGAGTATGGCCGTTGGAATGGTTTTTGCGGCCACAGGAGGAATTTTCTGGGGGATTTCCGGTGTTTGCGGGCAATTCCTGTTTCAAAATAAAGAAGTTACAGCAAGGTGGCTTGTTCCCATCCGGCTTTTGACAGCCGGATTTTTGCTGTTGTGCTATTTTTTGATTCGTGACCGGAAAAAAGCAATGGCAGTATGGAAGGACAAAAAGAATGCGATCGATCTGGTGATCTATGGGCTTGCAGGCCTGATGTTCTGCCAGTATTCTTATTTTCAGACCATTGAATGGTCCAATGCGGCAACCGCTACGGTGATCCAGTATTTAGGGCCGGCGCTGATTGTTGTTTACATGTGTATTTCCACACATAGGAGACCGGAGCGAAAAGAAGTGGTTTCTGTCATTCTTGCTCTTGGAGGGATTTTTTTGATCGCGACCCACGGCAATCCCGGTTCCTTGGTTCTTTCCGAAAGAGCATTAATCATGGGGCTTTTATCTGCTGTTTCTGTGGTAATCTACACAGTCCAGCCGGGACGCCTTTTAAAACAGTTTGACGCACCGCTTGTTCTGGCATGGGGTATGCTGATCGGAGGAGCAGTATTGTTTGCAATTTTTCGTCCGTGGCGTTACATGCCTATCGTAGATGAGGAGATGCTCCTTATATTTGGATACATTATCGTGCTGGGAACTATGGTGGGCTTCTCACTCTATATGCAGAGTGTCAAAATGATCGGGTCTGTCAAAGCAAGTTTGATCGCATGTGTGGAACCGGTGGCATCCACGGTCCTTACCGTTCTTTGGATGAAAGTAAAATTTACCATGATGGATCTGATCGGGTTTGTGATGGTTATAGCGACGATCTTTATTTTGGCGATTCCTGTGAAAAATAAGAAGCAGGGAGACGAGGTTGCCAGTAAATGATAAAAATTGAGAACGCAAAAGAAACAGAGAATGTGCAAGAAATAAAGAAAACGATTGAATATCCGGAAATGGAAAGATGTTGCCTTTGCCCCCGGGAATGCAAAGTGGATCGGAATAAGGGACAAAAAGGCAGATGCCATGAGGATAGCAGGATCCGCGTGGCGAGAGCGGCCCTCCACATGTGGGAGGAACCTTGTATTTCAGGAAAAGAAGGATCAGGGGCTGTATTTTTTGCCGGCTGTTCCCTTGGCTGTGTGTACTGCCAAAATCGAGAGATATCAGGCGGAAAAAGTGGCTTGGAGATATCGGTCAGCCGTCTTGCAGATATTTTTTTGGAGCTTCAGGATCAAAATGCCAATAACATTAATCTGGTGACAGCGGGGCATTATTTGCCTCAGGTAATTGCGGCACTTCAGGAGGCAAAGAAAAAGGGTCTTCAAATACCTGTTGTCTACAACAGCAGCGGCTATGAAAAAGCTGAGATGATAAAGCTTCTGGAGGGATTGGTGGATGTTTACCTGCCTGATTTTAAATATTTAGATCCGGCGCTGGCAAAGCAGTATTCTTCCGCAGAGGATTATCCGGAACGGGCGAAGGCTGCCCTTGCAGAAATGGTCCGCCAAAAACCGGTTCCCCAATTCGATCACCGTGGGATCATGACCGAGGGTGTCATAGTGCGGCATTTGCTGCTGCCGGGCCATGTAAAAGAAGCAAAGCATGTCATCTCCTACTTACATGAAAATTATGGAAACAAAATTTATATCAGCATGATGAACCAGTACACTCCGGTAGAGGCTGTGGCAGAGGATAAGCTCCTTTGCCGGAGGGTGACAAAAAGAGAGTATGGGAGGTTGCTGGATTATGCCTCCGAGATTGGCGTGACACAAGGGTTTTATCAAGAAGGAGAGACGGCGAAAGAAAGCTTCATCCCGGCTTTTGACTGTGAAGGCGTGCTGCCAAAATAAAATGGAAAAAAAGATGAAAAGAGACGAATAAGATTCACATAGATTGGAGCAAAGTATGGTACGAAAAACGAATCAGGATCGGAGAGGAAAAACAAATCAAGATCCGATACGAAAAACGAATCAGGACCGGATAGGAAAAACGAAAAAATACGGGAAAGAAATTAGGAAAAACAGTGCGGACAGTGACCATTACGCAAAGAAATATAAAACAATAGAGACAAAGGGTGTGAAAAAGCAGGCGATACCGGGGCAGTTTTGCCCTGTGGAGAAGAAATGTGGAGGATGCCAGTTCCTCGATGTGGCTTATGAGGAGCAGCTGCGCTGGAAACAGAAAAAAGTAGAAGAACTGTTAAAACCGTATTGCGAAGTGCACAAGATAAAGGGCATGAAACAGCCCTTCTATTACCGGAATAAAGTACACGCTGTCTTTGCACACAAACGGGATGGTTCTATTATTTCCGGGATTTATCAGGAGGGAACTCATGACGTGGTGCCGGTAAATGAGTGTCTTTTGGAGGACAAGAAAGCGGATGAAATTATCGGGACGATCCGTGAATTGCTCAAATCCTTTAAAATAAAAACGTATAACGAAGACACTGGATATGGGCTGTTTCGCCATGCACTGATCCGCACAGCCCACAAGACAGGGCAGATCATGGTAGTGCTGGTACTTGGCTCTCCGATCCTGCCGTCGAAAAATAATTTTGTAAAAGCGCTGTTAAAAGCCCATCCGGAGATCACCACGATCGTATTAAACGTTAACGGCAAGAAAACCAGCATGGTGCTTGGAGAGAAAGAGACGGTACTTTACGGCAAAGGATATATAGAAGATGAACTATGCGGCTGCAGGTTCCGTATTTCGGCAAAATCCTTTTACCAGATCAACTCGCTCCAGACGGAGGCACTGTACCAGAAGGCAATGGAGCTGGCTAAGCTTACCGGGAAAGAACGGGTGATTGATGCATACTGCGGCATCGGAACCATTGGAATGGTTGCTGCCCGCTACGCAGGGGAGGTAATCGGTGTAGAGCTGAATCAAGATGCTGTACGTGATGCCATCCGCAATGCAAAAATGAATAACATGAAAAACATACAGTTTTATCAAAATGATGCAGGCCAATTTATGGTACAGATGGCAGAAGCAAGAGAACGGGCAGATGTTGTCTTTATGGATCCGCCCCGCACAGGAAGCGACGAAGCATTTCTCTCTTCTGCAGTGCGCCTTTCACCGAAGCGTATCGTTTATATTTCCTGCAACCCGGAGACACAGGCAAGAGATCTGGATTATCTGACGAAACATGGATATCGGGCAGAAGGGGCATGGCCATATGATATGTTTCCTTTCACGGTTCATTGTGAGACAATCTGCAGCCTGATTAAAAAATAGATATGGCTAGTTTGAGCCCCCATTCAAGTGGAGACGGCTGATAAGAGGTACCTATTGGAAAAGAAAGGTGCGATTATAGATGAGGAGGTCATTGCTCAGATTATCTATACCCTGCGGATATAGATTGGAGCAATAGAGGAATATAACTGAGAGGACAGTCGGTCGTAATGTGATTGGCTGTCTTTTCTGATTTTTAATGTAAATTAAAAGGAGAACCGGACGCATCCGATTCTCCCAAGTACGCTCCTTAGAGACGCACCGCTATTCACACTTATACTATACAAGAAAGGGGTAAAAAATGCAAGGATTTTCACGACTTAACAAAATTTTTTAATTTTGCAAGTTTGGCATTATTATCCGTATGGATAATCTGGTTAAAAATACTTGTTGGTACATTGCTGCGTAATTTTTCAACGATGTCTTCAAATCCCGATATAGTCCGTTTCATTTCTGTTTTTGACACATGAAGAAGTTTCAACTGGTAAATTACTAGAACTAAATAGTCTGTGATAGTACCAAAAGTTAAGTCCTTGACTCCGGTAGCATTAGAAATCGCATTTCCCACCTGTTTATCAATGCTGCCAGTTCGGAAACGTGTATCGAAAATCACATCGTTATGTGCAATAGCATTTCTAAGGTCTTTCGTGGCATAAATCAGACGTTGTGGCATCAAAGCATTTGTATCATCAGAAGGGCGTATTCCAAGTTTTTTTGAAATATCTGCCCTGCAATTTTGATTCAAACATGAAACAAAATGACCAAACTCACCTAAACTAAGTAATTCAAAAGTCGCCCATATCGGCAGGTTAGCATCTTTGCGAAGATAATGATCTGCAATTTTATTTCCATTTCCATAAGCATCAGTCTGAACTTTGTAAATTCGATTACGCAGATCTAACCGCCTTTTTAATTCACGTTTGAATTTTTCTTCAGCTTTTTGACGATCATAGGCGTTTTTATATGTTTTACCTTTGGTGGAAAACATTTTATAGTTATCCAGCAATTGATTATAGATGTCAATAAAATTTTCGGAATTTGTTGAAGCTACTAAGATGTCCAAAACATAATTCTTAACAGCTGTTTCGATTAACATTACATTAGGATAAAATAATGATTTTAATTGAGCATCAAAGTCATAGACAGCAACCAATTCTTCAAATTTTGTATAAGGAACATGGTTTGAAGGTGCATTTATGTAACGATACCCTTTATACCCATGATAATAACCTATATTCATAAGTTTGCGCTTTTGCGATGGCCCGGAAATAGAGATTCCTTTTTTGTCGCGCAAATAGCGCATTAAGCCATTTGTACTTTTAGGGTGTGAGTCTGGCATATTCATGCACCTCCCTTGTTAGTAATGATCTTAAGTATATATCAAAAAGCATTATTCGTCAAAGAATTTAAAATAAAGATCTTTCTGTAGATTGAATAAAACATAGAATAAGCGGGTTTTTTCGTACTGGAATTTTAGAATTATCCTTGTATATATGTCAAAAATGTTATGATAACAAAAATGGAACACAGTATGATTTTGACAGATGAGGATGGATGATATGGAGACAGCTAAGACAATCAATACCGTTTGTTCAGATCTTGGGGTCACGAAAGCAGATCTCGCAAAGCGGATGGGGATGCTTCCGTCGTCACTCTACAGAAAACTTGCCAGAGAAAGCATGACCTTTGAGGAATTCCAAAGATGCCTTGAGGTGTTAGGGGTCACCATCGAGTTTACACTCAGATATCCGGACAACAGTCTTAGGAGTTCTCAGGTGAACCATGTAATGCTTCTTGAAAAAATGGATATGCTTGAAACGGAATTGGAAGCTGCAAGGAAAACGGCGGAATTCCACAAAAAATCTCTGAGGGACCTGAGGACAGAATTGAACAGCGCAGTTGGGTATGCAGATCTTGGAAGGAGGCATAGCAGCCAGTCGGGGGAATACCTTGAGAAGATGCAGATGATCCTTACGAACATGGAATTGGCAATTACGTATGCCCTGGGTGAAACTGCAGATGATGAGCCGGTTCTGGAAGAGCCGGGAAATCTGGAAACGCTGGAGGGTATGCGGGTCCTTCTCGTGGACGACAACGAACTGAATCGTGAGATTATGAAGGAAATTCTGGTAGACCACGGCCTGATCGTGGAGGAGGCCGATAACGGAAGGGAAGCAGTTGCGGCAGTAAAAGTGAAAGAACCGGGGTATTATCATTTTATATTGATGGATATTGAGATGCCGGTGATGGATGGGTGTGAGGCGGCCATGAGGATACGAAAGCTGCCAAACAGGATGCGCGCAAACGTTCCGATCATAGCTCTTACAGCAAATGCCTGCTCTGAAAACAGAGAACGGGCGAATCGTGTGGGAATGGATGATTTTCTTGCAAAACCGGTAAATTCAGCCCGTTTGCTTGGAAGTCTGGCAAGATTACAATGAAAATGAAGAAAGAGGGAGAGTACAGATGAAAAAAAGGAAGAGATTGATTACCTTGCTGCTTGCTTTTTCCATGGCAGCAACTATGCTTACAGGCTGCGGAGGCCAGAAGGAGGCTACGGGAAAAGAGAAAAAAGGGGACAAGGTTTCTATCAGTATGTATATGTGGGACAGATCCATGTTTAAAGAATTTACCCCGTGGCTGGAGCAGAAGTTTCCGGAAATCGAATTTACTTTTGTTCAGAGCTTTAATACCATGGATTATTATAAAGACCTGCTGGCTCGTGGCGAGTCTATGCCGGATATCATTACCTGCCGCCGTTTCTCACTAAATGACGCATCACCTCTTTCGGACTATCTGATGGATCTGAGCAAAACGGATGCTGCGGGTACCTTCTACAGCAGTTATCTGGAGGTGAACAGGGAAAACAGCGGGGCGATCCGCTGGCTGCCCATGTGTGCGGAGGTGGATAGTATCATGGCAAATAAAGATCTTTTTGATGCTTATGATATTCCTATTCCCACCAATTACAGTGAATTTCTGTCCACCATCGATGCTTTTGAGGAGCTTGGAATCAAGGGTTTCCAGACGGACTGGAAGTATGATTATACCTGTCTGGAGACCATGCAGGGCTGCGCTATCCCGGAACTGATGAGTCTGGAGGGAACCCAGTGGCGCATGGATTATGAAAGTGAAACATTGGATAATCAGGTGGGCCTTGATGACAAGGTATGGCCGCAGGTATTTAAAAAGTATGAGCAGTTTTTAAAGGATGTGCATTTTGAACCCGGTGATGAGGAATTGGACTTTACTCCCGTGACGGATTCTTATCTGGAGGGGAAAACTGCCATGATCCGCGCCACTGCAGCGATGGCGGACAGTGTCAAGGCGGAAAATGGGGTTAACAGCGTAATTTTACCTTATTTTGGGGAAACCTCCAAGGATAACTGGCTGCTTACGTACCCTATGTGCCAGCTGGCAGTATCCAAACAGGTTGAAGAGGATAAGGAAAAGAAAGAAGCTGTTTTGGATGTATTGATGGCGATTTTCAGTGAGGAAGGGCAAAAGGCTGTTGCCGCAGGTACTTCGGTCCTCTCTTACAACAAAGAAGTACATATTGAGGCAGGGGATTCGCTCCAGTTTGTACAGGATTGCATTGACAGCAACCATCTGTATATGCGCCTTGCTTCCACTGAGGTGTTTGGCATTTCTCAGGATGTGGCACACAAGATGATGACGGGAGAATATGATGCCGAGGGTGCTTACAAAGATTTTAACGCACAGATCACAGATTATGTGAATGAGGAAGCGGAAGAGATACTGTTTACCCAGAAGAATGCTTATTCCAATGACTTCGGTGAACATGGAAGCCCTGCGGCCTCTTCTCTGATGAATACCCTTCGAAAGGCTAATGATGACCAGATTGCAATTGGGTTTCGCAGCAGCAGGTCCTCAGCGATATCTATGAGTTAGAGCAGATCATCCGGACGAAGGATAAAAAGACCAACCAGAAGCTGGAAGACGCTGTCCATAACGCAGAGAGTGCAAACCGTGCAAAAACTGCCTTTCTCAATAACATGTCCCACGATATCCGGACACCTATGAATGCCATCATTGGTTTTACCAACATAGCGTTAAAACAGGAACCAAAGCCGGAAGTAAGAGGATGTCTGAAAAAATCGGCGACAGTTCCGAACATTTGCTTACCTTGATCAACGATGTACTGGACATCAGCCGTATTGAAAGCGGCAAGACAAAATTCAGCCCTGTTCCTACGGATATCACAGAGGTTGCTGATGTAGTAACAGACATTACAAACGGATTTTTGTCGAACCGGGAGATTGAGTTTGAAGTGAGAAGGGAAAAACCGGAGAACCCTTATGTCCTTGCAGATGCAGTCAGGATCAGGGAGGTTCTGGTGAATATTCTGAGCAATGCGGTGAAATTTACAAATGACGGAGGCCGGATCACATTTGAAACAACTTATCATCCAGGGGAAGATGACCGCCATTTCAAGGTGAGATACTGCGTGACAGATACCGGTGTGGGTATGAGTGAGGAATTTGTGAAGCACATTTTTGATGAATTTTCTCAGGAGGAATCCAGCGCAAGGACCCATTATAAGGGTACGGGACTTGGCATGGCGATTACGAAACGGTATGTTGACCTGATGAATGGTACGATTCTGGTGGAGAGCAAAAAAGGCGAAGGCTCCACTTTTGTTGTAGAACTTTCCCTTGAGGCCACTAACGAGAGCAGGGTGCAAAAACAAGAGGCGCCTTCTTCCGGTGTGAATTTGAAAAACATGAAAGTCCTGTTAGCTGAAGATAATGATATGAATGCAGAAATCGCAATGCTGCAGTTGGAAGAACAGGGAATGAAAGTGACTAGGGTTGCTGACGGAAAAGAAGTGGTGGAATGCTTCCGTGACAGCAAGGCCGGTGCTTTTGATATTATCCTCATGGATATTATGATGCCGGAGATGAACGGATACGAAGCGACTCGTGCGATCCGTGAATTGAAGGATCACCCGGAAGCAGGCACAATCCCCATTATTGCCATGACAGCAAATGCTTTTGCGGAGGATGTTCAGGCATCTATGGATGCCGGAATGAATGACCATCTGTCAAAACCCATTGTGATGGATGAGGTAATTAAAACTATTGCACGGAATCTGGATAAATAAATGAATCATAAGCGGCTGTACTGTCCATTTTACAGCAGCCGCAGACTACTTGTATCACTTGCTTGATGCTCTCTGTCAGGTATTTATTCTTGTGGTAGGCTAGATAGTATTGGCGGAAAAAGGAACCGTCTGTTACCTCAAGTTCTTTTAATTCTCCTTTCCGGATGGAGTGCTCTATCAGGGAACTTGCCAGAATGGTGATACCAAGCCCTGCTTTTGCGCAGGCGAGCAAAGCGGAGGTACTGGAGCTGTCCAGATATATGGAAGTCCGTTCCCCTGCGGCGTGGAATACCCCTTCAATACTGTCACGGGTACCGCTCCCTTCTTCGCGCAGCAAAAGGTGTTCTTTTGATAATTCTTTTAAGGTGATCTGGTTTTTGACCAGATAATCTGGGCGGCAGACAACAGCCATACGCTCACGACACAATGGCAAAACTGTCAGACCGGGAGACAGTGTGACATTGTCGATCACCGCAAAGTCTAATTCATTTCGCAGCAGCATCTCTTCATTTTTTCGTGAATTACCCACAAATGCTTTTGCAGTAATATCCGGCAGTTCCTCGGAAAGACGCTTTAAAATGATAGGCATGCAGGTCTCACCGAAGGTGACATGGACGCCGAAGCGGCAGTTGCCGCTGTGTTGGATCTCCTGAAGGGCGTGAATAGAATCTTGGAATTGGGAGAGAATGGTATCGGTATACTGCAGCAAAGTCCGGCCGGATTCTGTGATATAGATCCGGCGGTTCATCCGCTCGAACAGTTTTGTGCGGTAAAAGCTCTCCAGTTCACGGATCGCCTGGCTGACTGCCGGCTGGGTCATATTTAAATGTTCTGCTGCAAGGGTGATACTCTCTGCCTGACAGACGGAACGGAAAATTTCTAAATGGCGCAGTGTCATAAAGCACCTCCGATAAACATAAGTAAATAGTTATGTATTTCATTATAACATATGGATTGAAGAATACAATAGGCAGAGGTATATTGGAGAAAAACGTTGAGAGGAGAGGTTTGGTTTGAAAGAGAAAGACGTGTCTTTGGGAACACTGTTTTGGACTTTTGCAAAAATGGGCGTTATGACCTTTGGCGGCGGTTACGCCATGCTTCCTATTTTGCAGCGGGAAGTGGTAGAAAACAAGCATTGGGCTACGGAAGA
>JALFIB010000255.1 GCA_022776305.1 Lachnospiraceae bacterium | reverse complement strand
GGGAACAGGAAGTGGAAATCTTCTACCGCTTTATCGGCAAAATCGAATGACACATCTTGAGATACCCAACAATATCTTTAACTAAGGGAAACGGGATTGTCAGTTCCTGATTCTGATATGTTAATCTCCATATCAGAAGCGCTTGAAACACCCGTAAGCACTTTGCTTGGAGAAACTGTTGTTGAATCGAAAATTGATGACTTAAAAGTGATTTCCGAAAAACTGGAGATCATAAACTTACAGCTTGCACAAAGGAAAACCACAAGACGAAAAATGCTTCATTGGCTGCTTATCGCATTGTGCGCGGTCATAGTAACAATTTCTGCGGTCTTAATCGTATTAAATAGTCCTTACTTAGGTTGGGATTATAGTGACCCTGAAACCGCCGTTGTCGGCGTAGCTTTCCACGCATTTGAATGGCTGTTTATCAGATTAGCACCGATCATCTTTATAGGGGCCATCGTTGGAATTTTCATGACACGGAAGAAAGTATAAAACTGCTCTGCTTTCAGGGTACAGTTCGGACTCAAAATCCCGTTTTATCGAACTCCAACGGAAAGTCCCACCGTACCAAGTAAGGAAGCAAACTCAAACGCCCCCTCCAGTAAGGTATAAGGTAACCGAATCCTTTTCCTGTATAAAAAAGAGCGTTCATCTGCGTGCCTCTGCGATTCGCCGGAGGCACAACTTCATCAGGGTATTGTCACCCACTGCTGAAGTTGTGCCTGCAGTATAGCTTTTTTCCTGTGAAAATGGTGTGAAAAAGGATGCATACAAATGAATCGTATTTGATGCATCCTATATCTCCTTATAAATCTTATTCCATCAGTTCACAATGATGTTCACCGCAGCCATGCTCTCCACAAGTATGATTCTCTCCATGATGCTGATCATGGTGATTGCACATTATGTTCGGGTTGTATGCTAGATTTCCGGCAATGAGAGCGGCGACTGCATCATCTGCGTTTCCGGACACACCACCATAAAGCTTGATGTTTGCTGCCGCCAGAGCTGCCTGAGCACCTCCACCGATGCCACCGCAGATCAGAACATCTGCATTCAGCGCGGTCAATACTCCGGCCAAAGCACCATGACCGCTGCCATTCGTATCTACAATCTTTGCATCAATAATCTTTCCTTCCTGCACATCATAAACCTTGAACTGTTCGGTATGGCCGAAGTGCTGGAAAATCTGTCCATTCTCATAAGTTACTGCTACTCTCATAATACAATCTCCTTTTTCTATTTTATATTGCTGATAAACCATCTGTTTAAAACAGCCCTGCTGACCGCAATTCACACTCTGTCCGTTGCAGAGCCAGAAATCTCCGCCTTCGATCCGAAGCGGACGTCCGTCTACAATAGCATCTGCCAGCTTTTTCCTCGCGCTTTCGTAGATTCTCTGTACTGTTGTTCTTGCGATCTGCATAAAAGCCGCACATTGTTCCTGGCTAAAACCCTGTTTATCAATCAGACGGATCGTTTCATACTCATCCACAGCCAGAATGACCGGTTCTCTTTCTGTTTTCACATCAACGGGCGAAAACTCCAATATCTGCGGAAAGTGGCAGACTTTTCGGCATTTCATAGGTCTTGGCATAGAACTCCTCCCTTTGGAAAACCTTTTCTCACAGTATAAGTCGTTTTCGTGCATATGTCAATAATATATTTGACATATGCCCGAAACAAAGATATAATAATAAACAGTGCAAGGAGGAATGGAACATGGAATTTGAAAATTATTTTCCCATATGGAATCAACTGACTACAGATCAGAAAAATCGTATTCAAAAAGGGCTTATTACACGGAAAGTCGAGAAAGGAACCATCATTCATAACGGAAACATGGACTGTACCGGTCTCCTTCTTGTCAAGTCCGGGCAACTTCGCGCATATATTCTCTCTGATGAGGGACATGAGATTACCATTTATCGCCTCTTTGACAGAGACATGTGCCTGTTTTCCGCCTCCTGCATCATGCGTTCTATTCAGTTTGACGTGACCATTGAGACAGAAAAAGATACGGATCTTTGGATCATTCCAGCTGACATCTATAAGAGTATTATGGAAGAATCCGCACCAGTGGCAAATTACACTAACGAATTGATGGCTACCCGTTTTTCTGATGTTATGTGGCTGATCGAGCAGATTATGTGGAAAAGCCTTGATAAACGGGTTGCATCCTTTCTCCTGGAAGAGTCTTCCATTGAAGAAAGTGATAAATTGAAGCTGACTCATGAGGCCATTGCCAATCATCTTGGTACCCATCGAGAAGTCATTACACGTATGCTCCGCTATTTTCAAAGCGAAGGTATGGTCAAACTGTCTCGTGGTACCGTAACGATTCTGAATAAAGAAAAATTAGAACATTTACAAAAGGTATAAACGAATGCCCATCTTCAACCTTTAAACATTGAAGATGGGCATATATTTTACTGATCCATTCCGCAGGCAGTTGCTGTTTCAATGAGACACCGGTCATGCATCACCGCATCATAAAAACGGAATCCTCCTGAGAAGTTATAGGCAATGTAACCGTTTCCTTCCAGTATACGTGTTCCGATATAGCTTCTAAGCCCACTTTGACAGATTACATAAACAGGTTTATCTTTTTCAATCTCATCCAGACGTTCCCGAAGCTCATCCACCGGAATATTTTTAAATCCTTCGATATGACCCTTGCCATATTCTCTGACAGTTCTCACATCTAAAAGAGTTACGCTTCCATCCCTAGGTAAAAGGTCAACATCTTTCAGGTGCCATTGTTTCAATGTACCTTTCGAAATATTGTCTACCATAAAACCTGCCATGTTCACAGGA
>JALFIB010000207.1 GCA_022776305.1 Lachnospiraceae bacterium | reverse complement strand
TGCCCGCCTTGCCCACCTTGTCCTCCATGTCGTGACCACAGGGATGATAGACGTGATGATCGTCGAAGGGTCTGTCTCAGTACCGGATTTTTCGCAGGCAGTTACACTTATTACCATAACAGTTGCCAAAAACAGGCATATTAACTTCTTTGTTTTCATTCGTTTTTCCTTTCCTTCAAATCATATTTCACTCATTCGTATCTGTGCATCTGTAAATCAGCATGCTAAAATCCAATTATATTATAACAATTATTACGGCAAAAATCAGGTTTGATGGAAAGTATATTTTTTTTGGATAAAAAGAGGATGTTATATTTTAATTATTTTATTTTGTACATGAGCACATAACATTGACATTTCTCAAACATACGGCTATAGTATAACTGATTTTTTTCGATATTAGAGAGGAGTTATGATATGAAGACCATCACATATACCGTATTAAATTCACAGGGAATTCACGCACGTCCCTGTGCTCTGCTTGCTCAATGCTGTACCAATTTTAAGAGTTATGTTACCGTAAGTAACAAAGAAAGAACAGCTTCCGGAGAAAATGTTCTGGAATTGCTGGCATTGCATGGGCAAAAAGGTGACATTCTTACTATTCAGATTGAAGGTGAAGATGAACAGGCAGCCTACGACGCCATTCAGGAAGTGCTTAAAAACGAATTTAACGAAAAGAAAACATCTTCTTTATTAAAAATTGCCTTTTTTGGCACCAAAGATTACGACCGGACATTTTTCAGTGAACTGGCCAAAGATAAGGGAGTCGGAACGTATAATTGTGATATCAAATATTTCAGTTCTAATCTGGGGCCTGAAACGACCCATTTGGCAAATGGCTATGATGCCGTATGTGTATTTGTCAATGACAATGTATCCAGACCTGTGGTAGAACAATTGCATGATTATGGTATCCGGTTAATACTTCTTCGTTGTGCCGGATTTAATAATGTGGATATGGCTGCTGCAAAAGAATGCGGCATCACTGTACTCCGTGTTCCCGCTTATTCTCCTTACGCAGTAGCAGAACATGCTATGGCAATTTTACAGGAGGCGAACCGCCACCTTCATAAAGCTTATAATAAAGTAAAGGACAATAATTTTGCTTTAAGTGGTTTACTCGGTCTGGATCTTCACAATAAAGTAGCCGGCATCGTCGGTACCGGTAAGATTGGTGTCTGCATGGCCCGCATCTGTAAGGGATACGGCATGACTGTACTTGGCTGGGACGCATATCCTAATCAGGCATTGGTCGACGAAGGTCTGCTGACCTATGTGGACAAAGAGGAACTCTTCCAGAAAGCAGATTTGATTTCTCTCCACGCGCCACTGTTCCCATCCACCTATCATATCATCAATGAAACAAGTATTTCTCAGATGAAGAATTCTGTCATGCTGGTCAATACTGCCCGTGGCGGACTCATCGACACGGAAGCATTAATTTCCGCTTTGAAACAGGGAAAATTCCACGCAGTCGCACTGGATGTTTATGAAGGCGAAGATAATAATGTTTATACAGACCGAAGTGATAAAGCAATCACAGATGACATTACCGCCCGCCTCCTCATGTTCCCTCAGGTCGTGCTGACCAGTCACCAGGCATTTTTTACCCGCGAAGCAATGCAGGCAATCGCAGTGGTAACCATGGAAAATGCACGTAATTTCAACGAAGGCAATCCTTTAGGTGATGCCGAAGTAAAAGCCTGACCGAAAAGCAAAAAAATGATTGCAAGGAGCTGTTGCAAACAAAGCAAGAGCTCCTTTTATTTTCATCAATCCCAATAATAAAGCCACTAATTACAGCATAAAGAATCCTATCCACTTTTTCAGTAGCTGCAATATATGTATCGACTCTTCCCACAGTTTTTTCAGTATCATAAATACTTGAGTCAATCATCAATAATCGTTCACAATATTATCTGACAGACGCAACTATCAGCTTTATCTTTTCATTTTCTGGTTCGACAACATAACTTCCCACCTTCGCAGGTACAATCGCAGTCTCTGCATAATGAATTTCAAACGGTTCAAAACTGTCATCTGTACTCTTGATTAATACATGACTTCCATCTACCAGATTCATTACATGAACAGTGTCTTTCATTTCCACAGTGTACGCTTCGGTAAGCGTATAACGAAATGTATCAATAAATTCTCGATTATGAAGTCCTGTCCTTTCTACTTCATATCCTTCTCCTTGTTTCACTGTTTCTTGCTGATTCACAAGATTTTCGTAGATTCAATCTGTATCTCGATTCCATTGAATGTTCTTAAGTCCATGTTCCACATGAATAGGACGTGGTATTCCATCCAATCCAACTCTTCCCCAATCCCACAGTTTAAATGTAAATATATAAGGTGTAGCACTTATCTCCAAAACCATAGTATTTTTTCCCGAACAATGTATTGTTCCTGCAGGTATCAATATATGATCATGTTTATTCACAGGTACTTTATTTACATAATTTTCTGCTGGAAATTGAATGGAACTGTATATACCGACCGTACAGAGCACACTGCACGGAATTTCAGTGCATCTCTTCCGCTGGTTCAGTGCACGCTTTCCGGAAAGCAGAGCAAGCCTTTGTTCTGCTTGATTAAGAAGGGGCATATCTCAAAAACTGTGTCAATGGGGCTTTTATGCCGCCAGGGGCCATGCCATTGACACAAATTTTGAGATATGATACGCATTTTGTTGTCGTGCTCTGTTCACAGGAACAAATGCACTCTCTGACCGTGCAGTATGCACTACATCATCGGTATCTACATGGAACCATTTTCCGCTTTTCGAAGATCTGCCGCCATGGCATTTTTGTCTATATCATTTTTTACTCCCAAATATACATAGGTTTCTTCATCTTCATCCGCATCCAGCAAATAATAACTCTCATCTTGCGTGTAATTATAACACCAAATCAATAGCCGGAAATTTAATGGTAACATCTCCCACTTTCATATTGAGACTGTTTTCTTCTGGAACTCCATCAAAACTCCATGCAAAGTTTTCCTTATCAGGATCCAGACCAAAATTCGTCTGCATCCAATGTCCTCCCCATACTCCAGGGTCAAAATATGGCTCCATTCTGAATGGCTGTTTACTGAATTGATCCAATCCATTTCTGAACACTTCACCAGTAATTAATTTCGGATTATCCCTTTCTTCCGTTTCAAGCATATAGTCCATTTTTTCATATTTAATTTTTTTATATCGATCCGCTAATCTCCACTCAATAAAAAATCCACGCTTATACTTTTCCAACACAGGAGCATTGTAATTTGTACAATTCCAATTAGGCATACCGGACCGGTATCTGAGCTGAATCTCCCATCTTGTCAGATTACAATAAATATAAAGATCTCCTTCATGCAGAATGCCAGCTCCAACGCCAACAATAACAACTGTTCCACTATCAACTTCTGCTATATTTTTTCAATAAATTCATATCTTAATTCCCTCCATCTAGCTTATTACATTCTTATAAAAGCCCTCATGTATTTGAAATCAAAATATTTCTTATCAGCACCACCTCAGTTTTTCGTAAT
>JALFIB010000195.1 GCA_022776305.1 Lachnospiraceae bacterium | reverse complement strand
GAAAATCTCTTCTCTCTGACAGTGGATGGTCACGCCGATCTCCTTGCCTACTTCTGCCAGTTCTTTCGCCATATCATCAAAGGACTTCTCGGCCCTGGAAATATCTACGATCATCATCATATTGAAATACTCCTGCAGAATGGTCTGAGTGATATCCAGAATGTTTATGTTATTCTCAGCCAGATAATTGCAGGTCTTTGCTACGATGCCAACTCTGTCCTGTCCGACAATAGTGATGATAATTTTGCTCATAATTGTGTTCTCCTTTTCTCTGTCGCGTGTGTTCTGATTTTTCATAATTCAGATAAATCCGTGGGTACCGGATCGCTCCGCACGATGTGCTTGTGCAATCTTGGTACCCATTATATCAAAAAAGTATAAAAATGCCAGAGGCAAATTATCTACAATGCCTGGTCAAATGCCCTGACTCTCTCTTCCAGCCACTCATATCATTCTTCTCTTTTTTGCCATGATAAAACCTCATTTTGCGCAAAACAAAAGCCACCTTTTCGGTGGCTTTTCTCTGCAAATATTCCATATCCTCTCGTGGGATCATTCACCAAAACATGGGTTATGGCTCTCACAAGCTTCCCGTCCTGAATAATCGGGAAGCCGCTCACGAGTAAATGCAACAATGCCCAAATCAGTTTCATTTTAAATTTATTTTCCCCAGATATATCTTACAAATTCTTGGTTATTATACTGATACTCTTTTTTGTCAATCAGATGATAAAACTTTATCATTTCAAAATCTTCGTCATATAAAAGATCTGATTCTTTTACATTTGGATTGTCTTTAGGCATTTTCTTAAAACCATTGACCCATAGTATTCCTCCCGGATTAAGGAAGTCCATCAAATTAACATATAAATTCTTTGGCAATCGATAATGATTGATCATAATTCCATCATATGTTTGGGCTGAGTTTGTAAATCCATTTTCAGATAAATCAACGAACTCAGTCTGAATATTTAACTTTTCCTCCAGTGCAAAATGATTCAGTCTTCTTAAGGCTTCTATACTAAAATCAACAGCACGTACTTCAAATCCTAATCGAGCCAGATAAATGGCATTTCTTCCATCTCCGCATGCAACATCTAATATTGTTTTCCTGGATTTAAAAAATGAAAGATCCTCCTCTAAACGCTGCTCATGTTCCATAATGTGTAATGGCCTGTTTTTAAATCTTTCATCCCACCAGGCAGCATTTCCCATATAATCCATTTGTGTTAAGTCCCTTCCAATCATTTTCTACATAGATTGTACCACATACACACAGACAATGAAAGGGATAATTTCCCCATGTCATCACGTTTCCCCTATAATCGAGGAATGTATCCCATCTGTTATTTTAGCTTATTTCCATCCGAGTCCAGTCCATAGGCTGCATACGCCTGTTCCCGATCAAGACCACCACGCTGGAACATTTGCTCTGCCTGATAACGAGCGTCATTCAGATCTTCCTGAGGTTGTGCACACTTGTATTTGGTGTCCTCCTCTGCAGCTGCCTCCTCACGACGGATCATATCTATTATCACGCCGATAACACCAAGGATCAAGCCCGCAGTGGATACCACCAACGCGATCATGCCGACGAGGGACCATTTCTCGACAGAGTAAACAAGCGTCAACGGGACAGCCAAAGAAACACCTCCGCCAATGCCCGCAAACAACATGATCCGCGCAAGTTTTGTAAGGAAGCACTGCTTCGGCGCGCTGGTTTCTCTCCCCTTGAGCTTAAAACCCAGCCGGCAAATCAAGCGGTTGACAAAGGCGATAGCTACGGAGGCTATCAAAAGGAATATGCGCTCTTTCAATGTCACATCATCTGCAAAAATTGCCGCAGGAATGCACAATATACTGGCAAAACAGAAGTATCCACCTAAAATAATCAAAATCCACCCCCCTCGTCGGGTCATTGACCAGCACATGGGTCACCGCACCCACCGGCTTCCCGTCCTGAATGATCGGGCTCCCGCTTAGGAGTGATTGTCATTAGGGACAACATATTTATTGCATGCAATTCATTATCACGCTGATCATCATTTCTTTTTCTTCCAGTGATTCATAAATATCCACTCCACCGAAGGCCTGATAAATATTGCCAATACTGCCTTTAAAGGAGTCATCCTTCTCTTTGCCGAACAGATCGGATTCATCTCCAAAGCGCATACTCTGAATCACCTCAATACATTCTTCATATTTGAGAACATATGTTGCTTCATTCCCTTTCGGGCGAGTCATATTCTGGTGATCGTAGGAATCCAACAGATCCAGTGCATTGCTGTACTTTTCAATTACGGAAAGCACCTGTTTGCTGTCCAGTTCATTCTCCGTCCTTTTCATAATCCGTATCACTTCTCCCAGCTGTTTGATACGATTATCATTCACAGCGTAACCTTTCAATATGTACTTTTTTAATACGGAATTGGCCCAACGACGAAATTCCACACCACGTTTTGATTTCACACGATAACCAACGGAAATGATTACATCTAATGTATAAAATGGAACTAATTGCTTTACACCTTCAACACGCATATTTTGCGTGTTGTTAATTTTATCCACTTCCGATTCTGAAAAAACATTATTTATATGTTTTCGAATTGTCTTTTCATCTCGCTCAAATAGTAATGCCATTTGATTAGCACTCAGCCACACCGTTTCACTTTCTACATTAACC
>JALFIB010000176.1 GCA_022776305.1 Lachnospiraceae bacterium | reverse complement strand
TACTGGCATGGAAAAACGGCAGCTGGCAAAGGGGCGTGTACAGCCTTGTGATGGGGCTGGCTTTTCCGGGGATCGGTTTTTTATTCCTGTGGTTCTGTGACGTGATGATCGAAAAAGGGAAAAAGAAAGATTATGCGGAATCTTATATTGATCAGGATTACAGGAAAGATGAGCTGCAATATCTTCAGATGCCTGACATGGAGCATGAAGTGAATCAGGTTCCCATGTCGGAAGCGTTGGTGATGAACTCATACGAATACCGTCGCCATATGATCATGCAGATCTTGAGCGAGGAAGACACACTTCAGTATCTCAATGTGCTTCAGGATGCTCTGGAAAATGAAGATACGGAGACATCCCATTATGCCAGTACGGTGATCATGGAACTGCAGAGAAAAGTACAGGAAGAATTAATAGAAAAAGAAGTACTTTTTGAAAAAAATGATGGTGAGCGTTCTTTTGCATGCGATTGGGAAGAGACACTGTATAAGGTGCTGAAAAGTAGCCTTTACGATGAACAAAACAAAAAAAGGTATTATACAAAATATGGGCGGGTTTCGGATGTATTGTTATCGGAGGAGCAGCCGGAAGAGATTTACCTCATGCACAGGATCGAGCTCTTGTTTGATGAAAAGGATTATACGAAGGCACAGCCCTTTTGCCAGCGATACCTGATGTTGTATCCGAAAAGCGAAGATGCTGTGCTCTTCCAGATACAGGAATACATTTTGACAAAGGATGCAAAAGGAATGCAGGATTTTCTGGATTCCCTGTCAGGCCGGCCGGTAGTTTTGACACAGAAAACATTGGAATACGTAAGGGTTTTTAAGAGAGAGTGAGAAATTGAAAAAGTATTATCGTAAATTAGTAATTATTTTTTATATCTGTCTGGCTTGTTCTTTGCTGATTATCACGGCAAATGGGGAGCAGAGTTTGAAAAAGGGTGTTTCCATGCCCTCGGAAGTGGTCTTAGATGAGACTGATAAACAGGACGAAAAACTTCTTATAAAAGACGATACTTCTTATCATGCCCTCATTTTGTACAGTCCATCGAATGAGATATCAGAGAAATATGAGAAAAATTTAAGAACGGTATTAAAACATCTCTGTATTTCGTCGGAGTCTGTAGTGCTATCAAGGGCGGACAGCGTCAGCTATTCGGATTATGACCTTGTCATTCTGGCATCTTCTGTTGTCCAAGAAGAGATGACCGATCCCTTGCTCAGGCTGCTGGATTACGTAGATAAAGGAGGAAAGCTGTTCTGGGGGATTCTTCCGGAGGAGCAGGGCTCCCAGTTTAAGAGCGTTTATCGCCAACTCGGTATAATCGATTATGGGGAATATATTCAGTATGATACCATTACTTTTAAGCAGGAACTGATTCCGGGGATTTCCGGAATGGAGTTTTCCGGGGAAGCATTTGGCGATGTTGGTTTGTCTGTCACATTGGAGGATGCGACAGAGGTTTATGCCATTGCAAAGTCAAAAGACCGGGAGATACCATTGGTATGGAGTTACCAATGCGGTCAGGGGCAGGTTTCATTTTTTAACGGCACAGGTATTACAGGTGACTATTGGAGGGGAATAGCAGCAGGCTGCATCAATGCTCTGTTTGACACTGCGCTTTACCCGGTGATCAATGCATCCTGCCTTTATATTGATGATTTTCCTTCTCCCCAGTATGAGAGTACAAGTGATGTGGTGAGAAGCCTGTACAATCGTTCTGTAAAAGAATTTTACCGGGATATCTGGTGGCCGGATATGCAGAAGATTGCCCGGAAATATGATGATAAATATACAGGCTTATTTATGGCCACTTATAATGATATAGTAGAGCCGGATGAGTTTACCTATGAGGAGCCGTCCATGGAGCAGTATTACGGGAACAGCCTTTTAAAGAGTGGATATGAAATGGGGGCACACGGTTATAATCACCAGTCCCTAACCTTAGAAGGCGGTACGCCGGAAAAGATGGGATACAATCCATGGGAGAATGAACAATATATGGAGGAATCTTTAAAAGAGCTGCTTCAGATCACCGAAGAGCTGTTTCCTTCTGTAACTTATTATACGTATGTTCCGCCTTCAAATTATCTAAGTGAGGAAGGGCGTGAGGCAGTAAAAAATACCCTTCCTGATTTAAAGGTTATATCCGGTACCTATACCAATGAGGGGGAATCAGGTGATGTGTACGTGCAGGATTTTGAGATCGCCGAGGATGGGATTGCAGAATTTCCGCGTATTACTTCAGGAATGATCCCTGAGGATTTTGACACGTTTACCGCAGTAAATGGGGTGGGATTGTACGGTGTTTTTTCCCATTTTATCCATCCTGATGATATTTTTGATGAAGAGCGCGGGAAAAACCAAACCTGGGAAAAACTGTATGAAGGTTACTGTGATCTGATGGATTGGCTTCACGATACTTATGGGTTCCTCAGACCTTTGACTGCAGCAGAAGCTGCGGATGCATTAAAGGTTGCGGACCAGATGGAACCTCATCTTGAGATAGGAAAAGAGGAAATCATCGGAAGCTTGGAAAACTTTTATGGAGAAGGTTTCTTTTACTTAAAAACGGATAAAAAACCTGTTGCTGTCGATGACAGCTGTAGTGTTGATCAGATCGATCCGAAAGACGGATCACTGTATTATATTGTAACTGTGAAACAACCTAATTTTAAGATTAAGCTGGTGGATAAATGAGAATATGTTTACTTGCAGAAGGATGTTACCCCTATGTGGCAGGCGGCGTTTCTTCGTGGATCCAGATGCTGATCCAGGGTATGCCGGAGCATGAATTCATTATTCTTGCTATTGGGGCTGAAAAAAAGCAAAGAGGTGTTTATAAATATACCATACCTGATAACGTAGTGGAGATTCATGAACTGTTTCTGGATGAATTCCTGCTAAGGCCCGGGAAACGGAAATCTCAAAAAAAATTGTCAGATGTACAGAGGGATACATTGCTTTCGCTGCTGCGGGGAAACCTCTGGGATTGGACTGAGCTGTTTGAACTTTTTCAGGAGGGGTCCGGATATGAGGCTAATGACTTTTTGATGTCCGACGATTTTTTGGATATTATCATGGAATTGGCAGAAGATGAGTATAAAAATACACCTTTTAAAGATACGTTCTGGACCATCCGCTCTATGCTGATCCCTGTACTGAACCTTTTAGCCTGCCCGATTCCGGAAGCAGATATTTACCACACTGTGGCAACCGGGTATGCAGGGCTTTTAGGGGCAAAATTTAAGCACTTTACAAAGAAACCGTTTATCGTAACAGAACACGGTATCTATACGCGCGAGAGAGAAGAGGAGATTTTAAAAGCAGATTGGGTATCTCCCTATTTTAAACAGACCTGGATCTCCTTTTTTACTTCTCTTTGCCATGCAGCATACGAAAAAGCAGACCGTATTGTAGCATTGTTTTACGGAGCACGCAGGATACAGGTATCTCTGGGGGCAAAGATGGAAAAATGCAGTGTGATACCAAATGGAATCAATATGGAGCGTTTTGCCCATATTTTGCCTGTCTCGGAATCACCTCATCCACTTACCATTGGAGCTGTGATCCGTGTCGTTCCTATTAAAGATATTAAGACCATGATATACAGCTTTAACCTCGTGAAGCAGAGCCGTCCGGATGCAGTGTTGTATCTGATCGGTCCTTACGATGAGGACCCCAATTACTATAAAGAGTGCAAAGACCTAATCAAAAATTTAAACTGCAGTGATATCCATTTTGTGGGCAGGGTCAATGTGGCTGAGTGGCTTGGAAAGCTTGATATGGTGATTCTTACAAGTATATCAGAAGGACAGCCGTTTGTTCTTTTGGAAGCCATGGCAGCACATCGTCCGGTGCTTTCCACCAATGTAGGCTCCTGCAAAGAGATCATCGATGGTTTTCCGGATGAATTCGGGAAAGCCGGGGAAGTGGTCCCGGTTATGAATCCTGCTCGGATCGCAAAAGGAATTTTAAACATAGGCTCAGATACGGCTCATATGAGAGAATTGGCAGAGAACGGATACCGCCGGGTCGACAAGTATTACCGGGACAGTGATTTTTTAGATCAATATAAAAAGATGTATGAGGATGTGAGAAAAGCATGGCAGGAGTCGGATTTGAACTGAAAAAAATATTTCGCGATAATGGCAGCGTACTGAATTCTTTAAAGGGATATTCCGTTACTGCCGTTGTGACAGAAGGCCCCATGATCTTAACCATGGTCATGCTGTTTTCTATCCGTTCCCTTTTAAAATACTATCAAGCTACTTTTCGGGAACAGGAGGTATATTTATTTACAATTACATATGTACTGATTTTTTCGCTGATCTTATCCAATACCGTGCTGATGTTCGTCAACCGTTTTATATCTGATTGTATTTACCGTGAGGAGACAGATGGCATTTTACCTTCCTTTTTTGGGATAGTGTTTTTCCTGTTATTATTTGCCGTTCCTATAGCTTTTTTGTATCTGATGACATTGCCGGTGGGCTGGATGTTCCGGATCGCAGCACTGACACAGTTTTCTTGCATGATCGTGTTGTGGGTACAAATGGCGTATTTATCTGCGATTAAGCAATACGCGTACGAAATGCTTGGCTTTTTGGCGGGTGCTATTGTATCTATCGGTTTGTCAGCAGTGATGATGTACGCAGGATACGACCTGCTTCTATCAGCAATGTGGGGTACGGCGTTCGGATTTTTAGCGATGATGTTTCTTTTTATGGCACAGCTCCTTGCCTATTATCCCATGGGGAAATTCCATATTTTCTGCTTTTTCCCCGCATTGGATCAATATAAGATATTGGTAGTTACGGGATTCTTTATGGCTCTTGGGCTGTATGGACACAATTTTGTGTTTTGGACCAGTGAATTCGGAAATCAAGTATTCCCTACGGGAATCTATTGTATGAAATATGATGTCCCTTCTTTTTTTGCAGCATTGACTATTTTGCCTATGTTGGTGCAGTTTGTTGTATCTCTTGAGACGAACTTTTGTAAAAAGAACCGTGCTTATTTTGATACCATCTTATACGGTGGAAGGTTGTCAGATATAAAGGCGGCAAAGTCGGACATGGTAAAAACACTTTACCGTGAATTAGCCCATATGATGGAACTGCAGCTTATTTTTACAATTATTGCGGTGACCCTGCTTGGAAATTATCTTGGTTCAGTGGGACTCGACGTGGAAATGCAGGGTATTTACAGGGTTTTATGCTTTGGATACTGCATCTACGGGATGGTCAAATGCATGATCATTATCTTACTGTATTTTGATGACCGGAAAGGTGCGTGTATCGGAGCGGCCATGTTTACTGTTTTAAGTATTCTCTTGTCTGTCCTTACCTTGTTTACAGGAATCCGTACATGGGGGATCGGCTTTTTGGCTGCAGGGCTTTTGTCATCCGTTTATATTATGATACGGCTGAGACGTTATCTGGAACGGCTGGAATACCATGTATTTTGTGAACAGCCCTTATTTACAAATGACAGGAAAGGAATCTTTGAGAAAGTGGAAGAACAATTAGACCAGTCAGAATCAGAGTTTAAGAAAAGGAGCAGGGAACGTGCAAAAGAGAGGAAATAAGTGGTGGTATGTATGTGTGGTGCTTCTGATCATCGCGGTATTTTTTTTAAATGGTGTAAAGGATACATTCGATTCTCCACTTCAGGAAAATGCGACAGATGGTGACAGCACCGTACAGCGGGTGGAAATAGCGGAAAAACAGTCTGTAGATGAGACGGGGATGATTGAGGATACCTCTGTGTATGATGAAGATGATCCGGACAGTGTCGTCTATTTCTATGTGACTGTGCAAAAAGGAGATGCAGGATCTGATACAGACCACACTTTTGCGGAAGTTAATAGTGCCGTCCGTTTTCAGGAGGATACCCATGTATCCAATGATATTTATGCACGGGCGATTGTACAGGTGGGGGATGAAAACGGTCCCCAGCCGGGGAAACTTGGGTACGGGGCAGAAAAATCAAATGCAAGGATCCGCGTGCGCGGCAACTCTTCCTCCGTCCGGGAACAAAAGTCTTACAAGCTGGATCTGGATGATACGGCAGGCCTTTGGCGGGGACAGAGCAATATCGCATTGAACAAGAGCGTATTCGATGTGACCCGCATCAAGAACAAACTGTATTTTGACATGTTAAAAGACGTGGATGGCGTTCCCAGCATCAGGACACAGTTTGTACGGCTTTTTATTAAAGATGAGACATCGGGACAGACGGCTTTTGAAGATTATGGACTGTATACACAGGCAGAGGTGCCGGGAAAGAAGTATCTTGCAAACCACGGATTAAGTAAAGAAGGATACTTATACAAGGCAATTTCTTTTAACTTTGAAATGTCAGAAGGCCTGAAAAACTTTGATGATCCTGATTTTGATCAGGAAGCTTTTGATCAGATCTTAAGCTGCAAAGGAAGACAGGATAATGAGAAGCTGATTGAACTGGTGGAGATGATCAATGACAGGTCCATAGACATCAATGAGATCATAGGTACATACATCGACAGAGAAAATTTCATTACATGGCTTGCATACAACATTTTGACAGCCAATACGGATACCACGGTGCAGAATTTCTATCTTTACAGTCCGGTAAACAGTAAGAAATGGTTTTTTATCCCTTGGGATGGAGATAACATGCTTCATGCGAAAGAAGATGAGATGGAAGGACTGGAACAAAATTACGGTGATTGGGAACATGGAGTGAGTAATTATTGGGGCGTGATCCTGTTTCAGCGATTTTTAAAAAATGAATCCAACAGGCAGGAGCTAGCCGATAAGGTTGACGAATTGTACGAGATCATCAACAGGGACAACGTCAATGCCCTCGTTGCACAGTACAATGAAACGGTTGAGCCGTACGTCCTGTCCATGCCGGATATTTATTATCTGAACCACACGAAAGAAGAAAGAGACGAGATTCTGGAAGGTCTTGGCGCAGAGGTTGACGATGCATACCAAAGATTTTATGACAGCCTCCATGAATTGATGCCATTTTTCCAATACACACTGGAGCAGGAGAAAAACACCATCCGTTTTTCCTGGAGTGAGGCGTATGATTTTGACAATGAGATGATCACATACCGGCTTCGTGTATCACGGACTCCTGATATGGCGGATCCTGTGATCGATCAGGATGGGTTGACGATGGCAGAATACGAGACAACTACAGATATTTTGGAACCCGGCACATGGTATTGGGCAGTAACTGCTTCTACAGAAGACGGGCGAAGCTCTCAGGCAATGGATAAGATTCTGGTAAATGATGTCTATTATCCCGGTGTTCTGGTGTCGGAGGTACAGGAATGACAAAATACCGACATGAGTTAAAGTTCATCATCACAGATTTGGAATATGCGGAATTAAAGCCGGTGCTGCGGGCTATGATGCAGCGTGATCCCCACACAGGACCGGATGGTAATTACAATATCCGTAGTTTGTATTTTGACGATATGTACCGCACAGCTTACAGGGAAAAGCTGGACGGTGTAGAGGTCAGGAAAAAATATAGGATACGGATCTACGAATGCTCTGAGGGAGTGATCTCTCTTGAGTGTAAATATAAAAACGGTCCCTACATATACAAAGAGTCCGCAAAGCTCACGCGCGAGGAATATGATAGGATGTGCTGCTGTGACTATAGCTTTCTTCTGAAAAAGAAAGAGCAGATGGCAAAAGAATTCTTTGTGGATGGACGTACCAACCTAATCCGGCCCTGGGTCATTGTAGAGTATGACCGGGAACCTTTCATCAATGACGTAGGTACCGTGAGGATCACCTTCGATAAAGAAGTACGTGCAATCCCTCCGAAGGAGGATATTTTTTCAAAGACAGCCCCCAGCTTTGCCGTTTTGCCTCCGGGCCAGATGATCCTTGAGGTGAAATTTACAGGGAAGCTGCCGGAGAAGATCAGACAGATTTTCAGATCTTATTCATTTGTACAGACGCAGGCTTCGAAGTTTTGTTTGTGTGCGGACAAGCTGGAGGAAGTTTTAAGATAAAAGGGAGGAGAAACAATGGTTTTAGCTAGCAGTTCAATGTCGTTTCAGGATTTATTTAAGAAATCCATATTAAAATTGGTTCCGGAGCAGATGGATCCCCTGACTCTGTTTCTGACCATGGCCGTTGCCTTTTTAGTAGGCCTTGGGATCTTCATGGTCTACCGGAAATGCTTTATCGGAGTCGTATATGACCATTCTTTTAATATATCCCTTGTGATCATGACCATGCTGGTTGCGGTGATCATCGTAACCATCAGCACCAATATCACATTGTCCTTAGGTATGGTAGGTGCGCTTAGTATTGTGCGTTACCGTACAGCTGTAAAGAATCCGTTGGATCTGATGTTTCTATTTTGGTCCATCACCTCTGGGATTGCCATCGGTGCACAGTATTATTATATCGCAGTGATCACGTTGGTTGTGGTGGCTTTGGCACTTGTCTTTCTGCGGAAAATGAAAGATGATGAGCATTTATATGTCTTGATCGTTAATTATGATGCTTCTATGGAACTTGAAGAAGAGATACGGAGAAAATTGTCCGATTACCGAGGAAAAGTCCGTTCCAAGATCGTCAAAAACAATACTACGGAGCTGACCATGGAAGTACACCTGAAAGTGGAAAATATGAATCTGACCCAGCTCTTGTCATCAATGGAAGGAGTACATGATGTTACTCTGGTCCAGTACAGAGGAACGTATGAGATTTAAAAAAATGATAATACCATGTTTATTGATCACAGCAGCAGTCCTTTTATTTGGAGGCTGCTGTGTTTATTACAACAAAACAAATCGGTGGACCACGGTAAATGAGCCGGGGGAAAAACCTATTACAAACCCCATGAAGGGTTTTGTGGCTTGGGGTGAGAATTACAGGCAGGATCCATGGGTATCTTTTGCCTATGTTCCGGTCTACTGGAGCTTAATTGAACCGCAGGAAGGTGTCTATGACTTTGAGGAATTAGAACAGAGATGCTTTTTTGAAAAATGGAGGAGTGACGGTGTCCGCCTGATCTTCCGGGTGGTTGCTGATTCGCCTTCCGATGAGATGCATATGGATATTCCCAAATGGCTCTATGAAACGATGGAGGAAGAGGGGGACTGGTACGACTGTGAATACGGGAAAGGATTCAGCCCTGATTACAGAAACCGGATTTTCCAGAATGCACACCGAAAACTGATCTGTGCTCTTGCGGAGCGTTATGGGGAGGATCCTCAGACTGCTTTTTTTGAACTGGGAAGCTTAGGGCATTGGGGAGAGTGGCATGTAAACAGTGATGCAGGGATCCAGCAGTTCCCATTCCAGTCTGTGACAGACCGCTATGTACAGGATTATCTGGATGTATTTCCTTCTTCTAAGCTCCTTCTTCGCAGGCCTTATGCCATAGGTGCAGAAAATAGGCTTGGCCTTTACAATGATTCTTTCGGGCAGGAGGAGTCCCATAATCTGTGGTTGGATTGGATTCAAGGCGGATACGTATCAGACCAGAACGGAGAACAATTGGAGGGCATGAAAGACTTTTGGAAATATGCGCCTTCTGGCGGGGAGTTTGCCACTTCTCAGGAGGACAGCTGGTATTTTAAGGAAGAACAATTTGATGTTACAAAATCCCTGTTGGAAAAAAGCCATACTACTTTTTTAGGCCCCAATGCTCCGAAATATAAAGAATTGAAAGGAGAGGAGCGCTCCAACGCAGAGCAGCTGCTTCAAGAAATGGGATACTGCTTCGGCATACGCAAATGTGAGATCAGCAGGAATTTTTTTGACAGGACATTGCGTGTAAACTTACAGTTTGAAAATAGCGGCATAGCACCTCTTTATGAAAATTGGAAGATTTTGATTTCCCTGCGGGATGAACAGGGAGAATCTGTCTGGGAATGTGCATATGAGTCTGAGCTTTCAAAGTGGATCCCCGGAACCTATACT
>JALFIB010000108.1 GCA_022776305.1 Lachnospiraceae bacterium | reverse complement strand
TGCTGCGTGCAAAATAAATTGGCTATTTCCACTTTTCTTTCCGTATGTTAAACTATTGGTATCAATATTTGCAGCTGGCCTTCCGTACGATTCAAGGCAAAAAGGCTGCTATTTTCAAGGAGGTATCATATGACACCAATGGAACAATATTATGAAACCATGGCTTCCACCGTTATCAAAGGATTGGAAAAACGCCAGATAGAGGGTTATTATTGCAAAACATCAAAAGAAGCTGTAGAAAAAATCATGGGAATGATCCCGGAAGGTTCTTCCGTTGCCTGGGGCGGATCTACTACTTTGACACAGACAGGTATGATGGATGCACTGAAGTCATCAAGCCTTAAGCTTATCGACCGCTCCAGCGCTTCCTCACCGGAAGAGAAAAAAGCTCTGGAAAGAGAATCTTTCGGTGCTAATTACTATTTTATGAGTACAAACGCCATCACCACCGACGGAGAGCTTGTAAACATCGACGGAAACGGTAACCGTGTTGCTGCACTGGTTTACGGTCCGGACCATGTGGTCATCCTCGCAGGAATGAATAAAGTGGCTGCAGATGTGGAAGCAGCCATCAAACGCGTACATACAAATGCAGCACCGCCAAATACCATGCGCCTTGGGCTGCGCACACCCTGCAGCCAGACCGGCATTTGCAAAGACTGTACTTCACCGGATTGTATCTGCGCCCATATGGTAGTTACACGCTTCAACCGCCTGCAGGGACGTATAAAAGTCTTTCTGATCGGAGAAGAACTTGGTTTTTGATTTGGGTTTCTGATTTAGGTTTTGATTTGGGCTTTTGATCCGGGCTTCTGATTTTACACACAGGATCACGCCAGACACACTGGCAAAAGGCAGCCTCTGACGAGACTGCCTTTTTTATATCTTGTTATTTACTTAAAATCTTTCGGGAACAAAATAATATAATCATTTTCATCATATCGTTTCTTACCCATGGACATCTTGCGGAAAAACTTATTGGACCTTGTAATAGCCCGTCCTACTATGTCAATCACTTCTGTGATCGCCATCTGGTTTCCTGCCGCAAGCTCATCTGCGATCTTCTGGCAAAGAACCGCCTGCGCTTCTTCCCCGATCACATAATCCTGCGCATTTGCATAAATCTGTCCAAACATCGCAAGCTCTTCTACTGTGTACTCCGGAATATAGATCTGCGCCGTAAATTTCATGGTAAAACGCGGATGCCTCATCAGTAGTTCATGGATATACTTCTGTTCGTCTTCCAAAATTACGATCAAACCATCGGTGCGGAATTCCATTGCTGTAGTCAGCTGCTCTACCGTACCCGGCTCAAGATCTCCGGCTTCCTCAATGATCAAAGTACCTCCGGCAATTTTGGCAACCGTAGCCGCAATGTCCTTGCGGTTCAGGTCAGTGGCATAGATCTTAGCCATCTTCATCACCTGACTGCCCTTGTCCTGAGCAATTGCTTTCGCAATGTTCATTGCAAGAGTTGTCTTGCCTGAACCATGGGCTCCGAAAATCAGGATATTTCCGGTGCGGGATGTACGGTCATCTCCCTTTGATTCTGCCTGAATAATAGCATTGGCGATCTGGTCCTCCAGACCCTCTATCTCTGTAAATCCACTGAATAAATTCCTCAGATGGGAAGGAATGGTTAAATACTCTTCTTCATAATCGTCATACCCATCTTCCCCGTAACTGTCGTTCTCTTCGTAAGTCTCTTCCGGATACATTTCAGCTTCTGCTTCCTGGGCTCCATCGATCTCCTCAACATCTGAAACTGCTTCATCGTATTCCGGAGCCTCGTCTTGTGTTTCCTGCCGCAATGGTTCTTCCTGTATCTTCCGTGAAATTTCTTCTGTGGGGATACGAATTGTTTTCTCTGCCAAAATTTCTTTTTTAGCAGCTTCCATTAACTCTTCTTTTGTGTTGACGATACGTCTTGTTTTTCCGAGATCATCCTCATCTGCCGGTTTTTCTTCCGTATAAGTAGGAACTGCCTTTTTATTCCTCAGCAATTTTTCCGGATGGTTTGTATACTGAAGTGCCTCTCTTTGTGCTTTTGTCAGCTCATCTGTTGCTGCCTCTGTCACACTCTTTCCCCTCTCCGGAACAGGGATAGTCTGTACATCCAGAGGCTTATCTGCTGTACTTTCCTCCGGTGTCTCAGCCTTCTCTTCTTTTTCCGGATGTTCATCCTCATCTGCCTGCAATACGGCATCGGTAACCTTCTTACCCTGATCACTCATTGACAACAGGACATCATCAATAGAAAGCTGACCTGCCACCTGTTCCGGTGCTTCCGGCATAACGATCTTCTGGGGATTCTGCAAAGAAGCGTCAACCGAAGCCGGAACATCTTCCTCTGTCTCATCAATACGCTTCACAACACCAGAAATGATTTTCCGCATACTCTTGGCAAGCTCTACTTGAATATCCTGTGTATCCTCCGGTGCCCCATTTTCTGCTTCTTCATCTGCTTTTTGCTGGGTTTCTGATGAAGGCTCTTCTTTTGAGGCTTCTGCATCAGCTGCGCTTTCTCCAGCCGCCTGTTTCTCCATTTCTGCCTTATGGGCTGCTACCTGAGTCGCAATCTCTTTTTCCGTCTGTGCCATAATAGACTCTGCAAGCACGTCCCCATCAATCTCAGCAGAAGGCTGGGGCTGGATCACCGTTTCCTCTTCCGGTTCTTCCTCATCCAGATAATCATCCATTTTTTCCTGAATAGATTCTTCATAGATCTGCTGCTGCTTCGGAGTCAAGGCTGCATAACGTTTTTTAAGCTCAAGGGCTTTTACAACGTATTTTCCGCTGTGGAACCAAAGTACAAGGTCATCACAGGCAGCAAGACATTTCTGCATCTGTCCTGACTGCTGATACAATGTAGCAAGCTCATATGCCCAACGCTCTGTGTACTCCTGCCCCAGATACTCTTCCAAAATGGCGATCAGCTCTTCAATAGAGCTGCCTCTTCCCTTATAGATCTTGTATTTCAGGATGTAACGATTATTATCATGGGGAGCTGCCTGTACATACTCCGTATAATACTCAATCGCCTCATCATACTGCTGCAATGCCGTCGTCACCTCAACCAAGCGGTACAAAACGGTTCTTCCCACAGGTGATCTCCGATACGCCCGGACCAAAAGCGTCTTACTGTCTTCCAGTCTTCCGGCTGCTTCATAGATCTCACTGATCAGGCAAAGTGTCCTTACATTGCGCACTCTTCTCCAATCAATGGTATCCGCCAAATTAGCAGCTTCCGTATAGTCACCTTGATCTACCAATTTGTCAATTTCCTCAAGTTTGAGGTTATATTCGTACTTATCCAATTTCTTCACCCCGATATATTTTTTTATTACGACTCATTAACTTCTTATTCTTATATGTTTAAAACTTCGTATTTGGAATTAGTGTACCATACCTATATTTTCTTGTCAAAAACAACATGTCGTAAAATTATGGATTTTGTCCTATTTTCTG
>JALFIB010000091.1 GCA_022776305.1 Lachnospiraceae bacterium | reverse complement strand
ACAAGGAGTGGTTCCATATGCCGAAGACTACCGTAGTTCTGGGAGAATACGATTACCTGGTACAAGAAGGGGTATACCTTGCAAAGCAGATCGCAGATGCAGGAGTTCCTTCTACCGTGCTGTATTATTACGGGATGTGCCATGCATTCGGGGAGCATTTAGGGGATTTTCCGCAGGCGGAGGACCTGATGCGTGAAATGGCGGATATTGTGAGACGGTGAGGGGAAATTCCAGCCCTTAACGCATAAATGCGTACGGTCTTCCTTAACGCATAAATGCGTACGGTCTTAAATTTCAATAAAGTCGCAAGAACCAGTTTCGCCATGTAATCCACAGACCGCCTGCAAAGCAGGCTATTCGCAGCTGGCGCAGCTCCTGTCTGTGGCTTATGTGCGTTCCGCACATATAAAAAATGAAATTCCAGCCCTTAACGCATAAATGCGCACGGGCTTTCATTTCATTTTTTACATGGCGAAACTGGAGATTAAAATTGACGCTATACTTGCGGAATGGTATAATAAAAAAAGCGAAAAATATATCATTAGCGGAGGTATACATATGAAAAAATTAGTTGTTAAGGACAAGAACGGCTGTATGGCGTGCTTGAGCTGTGTAAGAGCCTGTTCAGAGGCATTTTACAAAGAATTTGATCCGGACAAATCCTGTATCCAGATCGTATCTAAGACAGGAACAGATGCTACAGTGAAAACTTGTATCCAGTGCGGAAAATGTGCAAGAAACTGTGAAGCAGGCGCGATCAAGCAGAATGCAAAGGGTGTTTACATGGTAGATAAGAAGCTGTGTACAGGCTGCGGCAAGTGCGCAGAAGTCTGTCCGATGGGTGTTATGGTGAAAGCAGAGACTTCACCGGTTGCATCAAAATGTATCGCATGTGGTATCTGTGCAAAAGCATGTCCGATGGATATTTTGGCAGTAGAAGAGAAATAAAACCAGAGGCCGCAATTCTTTATGGATTGCGGTCTTTTCTGTAAAACGACCAAGGGGGTTATATTATTATGAAACGTTCAGAAGTAAATGCATGTATTAAGTATATGGAAAACCTGATCAAGGAGCATGGATATATCCTTCCGCCGTTCTGCAACTGGACGCCGGAAGAGTGGGAGACGAAAGGCCATGAGTATGATGAGATCCGTGACAATATGCTGGGATGGGATATCACAGATTATGGACGCGGGGATTGGGAAAAATTAGGATTTGCCCTTGTAACGCTCCGGAACGGTAACCAGCATGATCCGAAGTACAAAAAAGTTTATGCAGAGAAGCTGCTGATGCTCAAAGAGACACAGCACTCTCCGATGCATTTCCACTGGGTAAAGAGTGAGGACATTATCAACCGTGGTGGCGGAATCCTGATCATCCACGTTTACAACGATGATGGAAACGGCGGTCTGGCAGATACAGATGTGCTTGTAAATTCTGACGGACGTTCTTATTATGTACCGGCCGGTACAGGCGTTGAATTAAAGCCTGGTGAGAGTATCACTATCTGGCCGCACCAGTACCATGATTTTGATATTAAGCCGGGAACAGGGGATGTGCTGATCGGTGAAGTTTCCCAGTGCAATGATGACAATACAGACAACCGTTTCTATGAAGAAATGGGACGTTTCCCGGAGATCGAGGAAGACGAACCGCCATATCGTCTGCTTTGTAATGAGTATCCGGCAGCAAAAGATTGATGGAGGATAAGGCATATGGATTACACGATTAAAAACGAATTTCTGACAGTGGTAGTGCGGGATGACGGCGCGGAACTCCAGTCCATCAAGACCGCTGACGGGACAGAATATCTCTGGCAGGCAGATAAGACATTTTGGGATGACAAGGCGCCCAACATTTTTCCGTACGTTGCCCGTATGACAGAGGGAAAATATACGGCGGATGGAGAAGGATTTGAGATGAAGATCCACGGCTTCCTGAAATATATGAAGGCATCCATGGAGACACAAAGTGAAAATAGTATCACCTTCCGTCTTGACAGCTGTGAAGAGACAAAGAAGCAGTATCCTTATGATTTCACATACAGGATTACTTATACGTTAGAAGGAAATAAGCTCCTGACCACCAGCAGTGTGGAAAATAAAGACAGCCGCCGGATGTATTTCGGCCTTGGTGGGCACCCGGGATTTCATGTGCCTCTGGAAGAGGGATTGGGATTTGAAGATTATTATCTGGAATTTGACCGTGCCTCCCATCCTTACAGGGTAGGTTTTACACCATCCTGCTTCCTCACCGGCCATGATGACCTGTATCCTTTGCAGGATGATGTGAGGATGCCTTTGCACCATGACATGTTCAATGAGGATGCGATCGTGCTGAAGCATGCGCCTCATAAAGTTACATTGGCAAGTGCAAAAGGAACCAGAAGTGTCACGGTAGAGTATCCGGATTTCCCGTATATCGGATTCTGGCACAGGCCAAATTCCGAGGCACCTTACGTCTGCATCGAGCCCTGGAGCTCCCTGCCCTCCAGAGACGGAATCGTGGAGGAACTGTCACAGCAGTCTGACCTGATCGGGCTGGCAGCAGGCAAGACGTACGAGACTACTTGGACCATTGAGATCAAGTAAGGGGATAATAAGATAAAGAGGCTTCCCCATCGGGAGGACACCCAACATGTATAGGATTACATGAAAGAGGTGCTGCCTGATGGGGAAGCCTCTGTTTTACCCTTCCTGAACGCAGGTTTTAAACTTTTTCCGGTTCCGGATAGTCTACACCGAAAGTCTCAACAGTGACGGTTGCGATTTTCTGCGGTGTCATAGGACGGTCGCGGTAGTCTGTATCCGTCTCAGCGATTTTATTTACGATATCCATTCCCTCTGTTACTTTTCCGAATGCAGCGTATGCACCGTCAAGATGTGGGGCTGCCTTGTGCATGATAAAAAACTGGCTTCCTGCAGAGTCGGGATGCATAGCGCGTGCCATGGAGAGGACACCTTCTTCATGCTTCAAGTCATTTTTAAAGCCATTCTGCGCAAATTCTCCCGGAATAGAATAACCCGGGCCTCCCATACCGGTTCCGTCCGGGCAGCCGCCCTGGATCATAAATCCATTGATGACTCTGTGGAAGATCAGCCCGTCATAAAATCCTTTTTTGATCAGGCTGATGAAGTTGTTCACAGAATTTGGAGCTACTTCCGGGTAAAGTTCAGCTTTGATCACGTCACCATTTTCCATTGTTATTGTGATAATTGGGTTTTGTGCCATAATAATTTCCTTTCTATTTTCTGTTTTGTTTATTGTCTGCACAAGATTGAAAAATCATGTGCCTTGCCATTTCTATTATATCCATATAAAAAAAGTTTGCAAGGATATTGTTCTATTTTGAACAGGCTAAATCAGAGCCGGACCAGTGCTAAGACAATGCTAGATCAGCTGGAGCGTCCGCAGTAAAAACAGCCATCCTGTCAGTGTAAATGCGCTGAACAGTGTGGTGAACATGACGGTGCTGGAGGTTAAGGTTCCTTCGTGCCCCATGTTTTTTGCCATGATGAAGCTGCTCACAGTAGTTGCAGAACTAAGCATGACTAAAATAGCGATGAGCTTGTCGTGGGTAAAGCCAAGACGTACAGCAACAGGAAGAAAAATAGATGCCAGCCCCACAAGCTTGATCACACTTGCGAGGATAGCAGGCTTAAGCTTTCCGGCAGCCTGGCTTAGACGGAAGGAGCCTCCCATGGCCATCAATCCTAAAGGTGTGGCGAGGACAGAGACATTTTTTACGGTTTTTTCCAAGATGATCGGCATTGGAAGCTTTAAGACGGACCAGAGGATACCGCAGAGGATACCGATCAGGATAGGATTTGTCATGATACCGTAAAGTGTTTTCATGATCAGTTTGCGGTTCATTTTTTCGCTTTGGGGTTTCATCACGGACAATACGGTCACAGCCATAATGTTGTAAAGGGGGACAGTGGCAACGATCATCAAAGGCGCCATACCGGAATTACCATAAATATTCTGGATAAATGCGATTCCGAGGATGGCGGCACTGCTGCGGTAGGAAGCTTGGATGAATTCTCCTTGTATGCTCCTGTCTTTTAATAAATAAGAAAGGGCTGTGACACCGAGGATGGAAAGCAGGGTGGCAAAAAAGCAGAAGAGTACAAATTTTGTATCCCAGACTTCAAAAAAATCCACAGTGGCCAGATCTTGAAAGACGAGAACGGGAAGTGCCGCTTGGAATACAAATTTATTCATTTTCTTGATAAAACCATCGTCCATCAGGCCGACCTTGTGGAAAAACCAACCAAGCATCATGGTGAAAAAAATTGGTAAAGTAGCATTTAAACTAAAGATTAAATTTTCCATTTCATTTTCCTTCTTTATTTCTGTGAAATCTTTTAGTATGATGTTAAGGTCAAAAGATGCCATACGGATTGTTTCGTGCTTCGCACTCCCACAATCCTGACATCTTAGTATCATATCATAAAAGAAAACCAAGGCAAAGAAAATATTTGAAAGATTTATGATAATGGACGAAAGAAAGAAATTAAGAAAAGTATTGATTATAGTAGGGGAAAATTGGCAAATCCAGATACAGAAGCTGGAGCGGAAACTAAGAAATGCAGGGGTTGAAGTGCAGTATGCAGTATCGAAAACTGCGGGGGAAGAACCGTCACTGTTGTGGAAAGAGGGGAAAATTGCGGGGAAAACTTCGGACCTTCAGCAGGAGATGGTGGTAATAACGGATGATCCAAGGGCCGCCCTCTGGTTTTCCGGGCGTCGCATTGCCTGCATAGGCTGCGCAGGCAGGGAGCAGGGGTATTTTGCCGGGACGGGTTTTGTGACAGAAGCACCGGAGCTTTTGGAAGTTTATGAGTTAGAAGAATATTTGTTCCATGTGCAAGGCTGGCCCGTCACTGTGGCAAAGACAGAGCGTTTAGTTTTGCGGGAAATAGTAAAAGAGGATTGGGAAATTCTCTGGAGGATCAGCAGGCAGGAGGGGATGAAATATCTTTATCAAAATGGAGACAGGGAGTTTTTCCGGCGAGACAATCTCCTTGCTTACATTGAACAGGCGTATGCGTTGTATGGGTTCGGATTGTGGGGCGTGTGCCTGAGAGACGGAACGCTGATCGGATGCTGCGGGTTGTCGCCGGATGAAGGATATGGGATAACCGATGCCTGTGGTTTGTTGCCAGATGAGGGGCATGGGGAAACAGATATCTGTGGGGAAAATAGATGCGCAGAAGATCAGGAGACATGTCTGGAACTTCAGTATATGCTTAGTGAGGAGTACCAGAGACAGGGTTATGGGAGGGAGATGTGCCTTGCCGTGCTGGATTTTGCGAAAGAACGGCAACTGGCAGATAAGGTATGGATCAAAACCCATCCGGAAAATACGGCTTCTGTACATCTTGCAATCAGCCTCGGCTTTACATTTGAGGGGAAGACGGCCGAGGGGTATCTTCAATACCGTATGCTTCTAGGAACGTAACTGCGGTTCAGCAAAACTACCAAAAAGTGAAAGATAAAATTGTAAAAATGTACGAAATAACGAGAGGACATGCAAAAAAGGTTGCATGTTCTTTTGCTTTGTGCTAGTATAAAGATACGAATTGGAAACGTTACCGATAGCGTTACCGAAAACGATGCCGGAAGGCGATCGGCGTTTCCGGATACATGGAAATTTCTTTATGAAAAGGAGAGGTTGAACGATGAAAAATTACAAAAAGTATCTTGCGGCAGCTATGTCTGCAGCAATGGTAGCAGGTCTTGCAGTTGTTCCGGCATCTGCAGAAGAAGCAACCGGTTCTGTTTATTATCTTAACTTCAAACCGGAGCAGGCAGAGCAGTGGGAAGACCTTGCAGCAGCTTACACAGAGGAGACAGGAGTAGAGGTTACAGTTGTTACAGCAGCATCTGGTACATATGAGTCACAGTTAAAGTCAGAGATGGCAAAAGACGAAGCTCCGACTATGTTTCAGGTAAATGGACCGGTAGGTCTGGCAGCATGGAAAGATTACTGCTACGATCTGAAAGACAGCGAGCTGTACACACATCTGAAGAGCGATGACTTCGCACTGAAAGAGGATGATTCCGTTTACGGTATCGCATATGTAATCGAGACTTACGGTATCATTTACAACAAAGCCCTTCTGGCTGACTACTGTGCACTGGATGGTGCAGTGATCGCAGATGCTTCCGAGATCACAAGCTTTGACACATTGAAAGCAGTAGCAGATGACATTCAGGCTCGTAAGGATGAGCTTGGCGTAGAAGGCGCATTTACTTCCGCAGGTATGGATTCCTCCTCTGACTGGAGATTCAAGACACACCTTGCAAACCTTCCGATCTACTATGAATATCAGGCAGACGGCATTGGTTCTACAGATGCAATCAAAGGCACATACCTTGACAACTACAAAGCAATCTGGGATCTGTATCTGACAGACTCTACTGTAGATCCGTCCATGGTTGCAAGCATGACAGGCGAGGATTCCGCAGCTGAATTCGCACTGGGCGAAGCAGTATTCTATCAGAATGGTACATGGGCATACGGCGACATCACAGGCAACGAAGTAGCAGACGAAGATCTTGGAATGCTTCCGATCTACATTGGTGTAGAAGGTGAAGAAAATCAGGGTCTCTGCACAGGTTCTGAGAACTACTGGTGTGTAAATGCAAAAGCTTCTGAAGAAGATATTCAGGCAACACTTGATTTCATGAACTGGGTAGTTACAAGTGACACAGGACGTGCTTCTCTGGCAAATGACATGGGATTCACAACTCCGTTTGATACATTTACAGAAGAATACCAGGCAGCTAACCCGCTTCTTAACGCAGCAAATGAGTACATCGATGCTGGCAAGACTTCTGTAGCATGGTGCTTCACAACAATGCCTTCTGAAGAGTGGAAGAATGGTGTTGGTAGTGCACTGACAGAGTATGCTCAGGGTACAAGCGACTGGGACGGCGTTGTTTCCGCATTCGTTGACGGATGGGCAACAGAGTACGCAGCAGCAAACAACTAATAAAATATTCGCTGATAAGTTTTTTGAAAAGGGTGGGCAGTGCTTTGCCCACCCTTTTTACAGAGTCAGGCCGGAAAATGCATCTTCCCTGCCTGATGAGCAAGAAACAGGAAAGAGGTAAGAAAAATGAATAATAAATCCATGAAGAAGTATGGCCCAGTATTTCTGCTTCCTACGATGATCGCATTTACGATCGGATTTATCGCACCATTTATCCTTGGTGTTTATCTTTCATTTTGTGAGTTTACAACGATAACAGATGCAAAGTTTGTGGGACTGAAAAACTATATCCGTTTCTGGAATGACCCCAGTGATGTATTCCTGCACTCCCTGTGGTTTACAGCACTGTTTACCATTGTTACGGTATTGCTGATCAATGTACTGGGTTTTGCAGTAGCCCTTGCATTGACGAAAAAGATCAGGGGAACGAACTTGTTCCGTACCGTATTCTTTATGCCGAACCTGATCGGCGGTCTGGTACTTGGATACGTTTGGCAGCTTCTGCTCAATGGTATTCTGGCACAGTTCTCCCGTAACTTAAAGTATTCCGAAGTATTTGGATTCTGGGGTCTCGTTATCCTGATGTGCTGGCAGCAGATCGGATACATGATGATCATCTATATCGCAGGTATCCAGAATATTCCGGGAGAATTAATCGAAGCAGCTAAGATCGACGGGGCAAATTCAAGACAGATCCTGAAAAATGTTACCATTCCTATGGTTATGCCGTCTATCACCATCTGTACCTTCCTGACCCTGACCAACTCATTCAAACTCTTTGACCAGAACTTGGCGTTGACCGATGGTGACCCGTCAAAGATGTCAGAAATGCTGGCCCTGAATATTTACAATACGTTCTACGGCAGGAACGGATGGGAAGGCGTCGGACAGGCGAAAGCAGTTATCTTCTTTATTTTAGTGGCAGTGATCGCATTGGTTCAGAATTATCTCACCAGATCTAAGGAGGTGCAGCAGTAATGAATGCAAGAAAAGCAAAACACGGATGGGTATGGACACTGTTCTTTTCTGTGTTCTCCTTACTGTGGATCTATCCCATCGTTCTGGTATTTATCAACTCATTTAAGAAAAAAGCTTACATCAGCCGTGATCCGTTTTCCATTCCTTCAGGGAAGATGTTTGTACAGATGGAAAACTATATCAATGGTATCAAGAAGACAGGGCTGATCGAAGCCTTTGGATACTCCCTGTTTATTACGATCTTTTCCGTGGCAGCGATCATCCTGTTCTGTTCCATGACAGCATGGTATATTACAAGAGTAAAAAGTAAAACGACACAGACGATTTATTATCTCTGTCTGTTTTCTATGATCGTGCCGTTCCAGATGGTTATGTTTACGCTTTCAAAGATCGCAAACATGCTGAAATTAGGAAATCCGGTAGGTATCGTTTTAGTATATTTGGGATTTGGAGCGGGCCTGTCCGTGTTCATGTTTACCGGATTTTGTAAATCCATTCCTCTTGAGATTGAAGAAGCGGCTATGATCGACGGATGTAACCCGCTGCAGACCTTTTTTCAGGTTGTGCTTCCTATCATGAAGCCTACCTGCATTACCGTTACCATCCTTCAGGCAATGTGGATCTGGAACGACTACCTTCTGCCGTCCCTTGTATTGGACCAGAAGAAATATAAGACGATCCCCATGGCAGTACAGTATCTGAAAGGCGGATACGGCTCTGTAGATATGGGAGCAATGATGGGTGTCCTTGTTATTGCCATCATTCCGATCATTATTTTCTACATTGCTTGCCAGAAATACATCATCGAAGGTGTTGTAGCAGGTGCCGTAAAGGGCTGATCATGATCAGATACAAGAGACAAGGAGGAGAGGCATGAGAACCTGTGGAGTTTTACTTCCTGTATTCAGTCTGCCATCTCCATATGGAATTGGCTGTTTTTCCAAAGCTGCGTATGAATTTGTAGACCAGCTTGTAAGAGCAGGGCAGACATATTGGCAAATACTTCCTCTGGGCCCTACCGGATACGGGGATTCCCCGTACCAGTCATTTTCGGCGTTTGCCGGGAATCCATATTTTATTGATCTGGATACCTTGTCGGCGGAAGGGCTTCTGCAGAAAGAAGAATATGAGCGCTTAGATCTTGGTGTGGACGCAAGGGATGTGGATTACGCCCGGATCTATGAGACACGCTTCCCAGTTTTAAAACGTGCTTTTTTGAGGGCAGATCTGGAAAACGATAAAGAATATCAATCATTTTGCCGGGAGCAGTCCCAATGGCTTTCTGATTATAGCTTATACATGGCTGTGAAGAACCATTTTGGCGGCAAGAGCTGGGAGCAGTGGAATGAAGATATCCGGCTGCGCAAGCCGGAGGCTATTGAAAAGTATCAGAAGTTGTGCCGTGAGGAGATTGAATTTTATAAGTTCCTCCAGTACGAATTTACAAAACAGTGGAAAAAACTAAAATCCTATGCAAATGAAAAAGGAATCAAGATTATCGGTGATATTCCCATTTATGTAGCGTTGGATGGGTCGGACAGCTGGGCACAGCCGGAGCTGTTCCAGTTTAATGAAGACCGCCGCCCGGTGAAGGTAGCAGGATGCCCGCCGGATGCATTTTCTGCTGATGGGCAGCTTTGGGGAAATCCGCTGTACGACTGGGATTACCATGA
>JALFIB010000084.1 GCA_022776305.1 Lachnospiraceae bacterium | reverse complement strand
TCTACTAACTGATGATCATACGCCTTTAATGTAATTCTCATTACCTGACTTGCCATAAAAAAAGTCGCCTCCTTTTCGCACTTTGTTTCAGTACGACAAGCGGTGACTGTACACTCTCCCGTGTGTGTCATCAATCCACACGGTGTCCGATCATTTCGAACCATTAAAATTTTGTACAGTGACTTGTCGCCAGTTTTCATAACTTGACATTCGCTCCACGGAAAACCTGCAGTCTCACGGGCTGCAGCAACCTCACGCTTCTACGCTATCAAGGTCACAACGCTAGTATTATAAAAGAATCCTCGTCCAAACGCAAGGGCTTCTTCAAAAATTTTTTTGTACTTTTTTCAATACAAGCCACGCAGTTCCGCCCGCCATGGTACAGGCAGCCACTTGTGGCTGTTCTGGGCTATGGCGAAGCGGAAATATGTGGCGCAGCCACAAAGCGAGGAAATGCCTCTGGCATTTTCGAGCTTTCTGCGTGGCTTGTATAAAACGTTCCAGAATCATTCCTTATTCAGCATCACCAGTGCCCCCAGCACCAACAGCACCCCGATCGCTCCCATCACATCCATCTGCTCATGGAAAAGGAATACCCCGACCAAGGTAGCCACTACCGGCTCGATGGTAGCCATAATAGCCGCCTTGCTGTTTTCTACATAACTCAATCCCAGCGTATATAATATATAAGGAAGGGCTGTCGTCGTGATTCCATACCCGATACCATAAAGAATGTTCCCCGGCCCCTCCTGCAGATAGGACAAAAGGGGCTGCCAATCTGTCAGAAACAAAACAGCGACCATGGCAAACACAAAAGTATAAAATGTAATCGTAAACGGATGGTAATTCCTCTCCAATGCAAAACGGCTGAAAATAGAATATAACGCGTATCCAAATCCACTGCCCAGCCCTGTCAAAATGCCTGCCGTACTGACAGATGAATTCCCGCCCAAAATCCCTGTCACGCAGACGCAGCCTGCGAAAGCCATAAAGAGTGCCGCGATTTTTTTCACAGATAGCTCTTCATGAAACAGGAATCTGGAAATGACCATAACAAAAATAGGCGCCGTATACAACAGGATTGCCGCCACAGATAAAGAGGCAAGCACAATCGTCCTGTTATAACAGTATCCAAAAAACACGATACTGCAGATACCTGTACCAAAAAAGCACCACAGGTCTTTCCATTTCACGCACAATAACTTCCTATTATATAGTGCTAAAAATAGGAACATAAATATTACAGTCACACTTACGCGCAGCGCCAAAATCTGAACGGAATCCAAACCTATTGCTGTCAATCGGCGCACCCAGATCCCGATACTCCCCCACATACATCCCGCTGCAATAACCGCTGCGGAAGATAACCGGCTTCCGGCATGCTTTTCTTTTGTCTCTTCCATCTGTAGTTCTCCTTCCCTTCCAGTCAAAATACATTTCAGTCAAATCGTAATTACTTTACGCTATCTTTTGGAAAGATTCAACATATATTTGTATTCAAAAATGCCAGAGTCAAAAGTCATTAACCACAATGTGCTCGCGCATGAGTGGTTATATGACTTAATGCCCCGCCCAAATATGAGGATAAAAGTGGGGGGTGTATACCCCACGATATCCGAATATTGGGCAGGATTGTGAAAGTGCGTAGCACGAAGCAATCCGTATGGCATCTTTTGACTTTAACATCATTCAAATGAAGTAAATACTGCTCTTAAATACACCGTATGCATTGACTTTTTCATGTATATATTGACTTTCAAATATTTTTTCTCTACAATATCCCTAGTCAGAAAGGGAGACTTCCCAAAGATATCAGATTGAGAAAGAGGAAACCTTATGTGGATTGCAGACAATTGGAAAGATTATGAAGTAATAGATACCTCTGGCGGCGAAAAGTTGGAACGGTGGGGAGACTACCTGCTGGTACGCCCCGATCCTCAGGTCATTTGGAACACCCCAAAGCAAAACCGGGGCTGGAAAAAAATGAACGGCCATTACCATCGCAGCAAAAAGGGCGGCGGTGAGTGGGAGTTTTTTGATTTGCCAGAACAATGGAGTATCTCCTACAAAAATTTAACCTTTCACCTAAAACCTTTTAGTTTCAAGCATACCGGACTGTTCCCGGAACAGGCTACAAACTGGGATTGGTTTTCTGAAAAAATACGGCACGCCGGCCGTCCCATCAAGGTGTTGAACCTCTTCGCCTATACCGGAGGCGCTACTCTGGCTGCCGCTGCGGCAGGAGCTTCCGTCACACACGTAGACGCATCCAAGGGCATGGTTGGCTGGGCAAAAGAAAATGCAGCCGCCTCAGGCCTTTCCAATGCCCCCATCCGCTGGCTGGTAGACGATTGTGTCAAATTTGTGGAACGTGAGATCCGCCGAGGGAACCATTACGATGGGATCATCATGGATCCCCCTTCTTACGGCCGGGGACCGAAAGGAGAGATTTGGAAGATTGAGGACTCCATCCATCCCTTTATCCAGCTTACCGCAAAACTGCTCAGCGACGATCCGCTTTTCTTTTTAGTGAATTCTTACACAACAGGACTGGCACCTGCTGTCCTGACTTATATGATCGCCACAGAGTTGAAAAAATTCGGAGGTCATGTAGAATCACAGGAGATTGGGCTTCCTGTTACAGAAAGCGGATTAGTGCTTCCCTGCGGCGCTTCCGGACGATGGGATAGATCATTGTGAAATATCATTTTGAAATAGGCGCAGGGAAAGATCATTTTATCTGGAAGTAAATTATATGATTTTTGGGGGGCGTATTTTACACGCCCCTCTTTTTTATAGCAATAGGAAAGGGTATATCAAACGTACAAAACACTTGATATACCCTTTTTTTATTTGTATAAATTATTCTTCTGAACCGTTCTCTTTCTGAAGATCGGGTTCTTCTGTATCCGATAGAGTTACTTCGCTATTTTCTTCTTCCTCAGCCACAGGAACTGCTTCTCTGTTTGCTTCCTCTTCATCTGCAGGAACTGTTTCGCTGTTTGCTTCCTCTTCATCTGCAGAAACTTCTTCACTTTCCGGAGCTGTCAAAAGCTGTGGCTGGACCGTTGCTTGTTCTTGGTTTTCTTCCGGTTTTGTTTCAGTCATGCTTTTTGCCGCTTCTTCCGGTTTTGTTTTAGTCATGCTTTCTGCCACTTCTTCCGGTTTGGCTTCCACAACTGCACGTTCAGAAATTCTGGACACAGGTTCTTTTTTGTCTGTCTCCTGAATACCTTCCACTTCGCGGAAAATCTCCATGAATTCTTTTCCTGTAATCGTCTCTTTCTCAATCAGGAACTCTGCAATCTTATCCAGTGCTTTACGGTGCTCGGTAAGCAATCGCTTTGCCTCTTCATAAGACTCTTTCAAAACATTCATGACTTCCTGATCCACTTCAGCTGCTGTAGCATCACTACAATTCATGACCGGACGGTTATCCAGATATTGATTAGCCTGTACTTCAAGTCCCATCAATCCAAAACGCTTTGACATACCATACTGTGTCACCATGGCACGAGCAACCTTCGTAGCTTTTTCAATATCATTGGCAGCTCCGGTAGTAACTGTATCAAATACGAGTTCCTCTGCTGCACGTCCTGCTACAAATTCCACCAGCATAGCGCGGATCTCTTTTTCCGTATTCAGGAACTTTTCTTCTTCCGGAACGTTCATAACGTAGCCAAGGGCCCCCATGGTACGAGGCACGATGGTGATCTTCTGCACCGGCTCGGAATCCTTCTGGAGTGCGCTCACCAGAGCATGTCCTACTTCATGGTAGGAAACGATGCGGCGCTCTTCCTTACTTAAGATCCGGTCTTTCTTTTCCTTACCTACAAGAACCAGCTCTACTGATTCAAACAGGTCTTTTTGGGACACAGCTTTGCGTCCTTTCTTTACCGCCAGAATAGCAGCTTCATTGATCATATTTGCCAGATCAGAGCCTACAGCGCCGGAAGTAGCCAGAGCAATAGCCTCCAGATCAACGGTCTCATCCATGGACACATCTTTTGCATGTACCTTCAGTACATCTACACGTCCCTTCAGATCCGGTTTGTCTACAATCACACGGCGGTCAAAACGCCCCGGACGGAGCAAGGCCTGATCCAATACTTCCGGACGGTTTGTTGCAGCAAGTACCAGCAAGCCTTTCGATGTATCAAAACCATCCATCTCTGCAAGAAGCTGGTTTAATGTCTGCTCACGCTCATCATTTCCTCCGCCGTACCTGCTGTCACGGCTCTTACCGATGGCATCGATCTCATCAATAAAAATGATACAGGGGGCATTTTTCTTCGCCTCTTCGAAAAGGTCGCGGACACGTGAAGCACCCACGCCTACAAACATCTCGACAAAATCAGAACCGGACAAAGAGAAGAACGGGCATTTTGCCTCTCCTGCCACTGCTTTTGCTAAAAGTGTCTTACCTGTTCCCGGAGGTCCTACAAGCAGAGCACCTTTCGGAAGCTTTGCGCCGATGGTCGTATATTTCCCCGGATTTTCCAGAAAATCCACAACCTCCTGCAAAGACTCCTTCGCTTCATCCTGACCGGCCACATCTTTGAAGGTCACGCCAGTCTCTTTTTGGACGTACACTTTTGCTTTGCTCTTGCCGACACCCATGATGCCGCTTCCTCCTCCGCCCATCTTCCGCATCACAACACCGAATATAAGCCATACTAAAAGCAGCGGAACAACAAAACTAAACAGCATATCCAAGATAAGCGTAGATGTGGTATCCGGAATCTTTTCTTTAAATTTAACTCCGGCAGCTTCGAGACGGCTCACTAAATCAGGGTCTCCCGGATTACCGGTATAATAGGTAAGATTTCCTTGGCCGGACAGCTTATCCACCACCTCACCGATGGCATTCTGGGTGATCTCGATCTTCGTTGAGCTAATAACAACACTCTCGATCAAGCCACGGTCCAGCCTGTCCAGGAATTCGTCGTACGTGATTTCCACAGCTGTGGTGGTGTTCCGTACGTTATTCATCATCGCCACCGCAAGAAGGGTAATTAAAGTGATGACCAAAAAAATCGTAAATGTGGAACGGTTTTTCTGTGGCCCACCTTGATTGCCTCCACCAGACGGACGATTGTCCTTTTGTTGGTTATTATCCATATTGTCCTCCTCATATTCTCCTATCGGAGTGCAGTTTCTAATGAATAGATACTGCTGTCTATTTTACAGACTCACATAGATTACATTATAAATATCCCAAACGCATAAATCAATACCAGAAATATAAATGTTTTCTAAATTCATGTGAAGA
>JALFIB010000082.1 GCA_022776305.1 Lachnospiraceae bacterium | reverse complement strand
TGTAAAATTCATCATTGAAACGGCTCCCATTGAGTAATAGGATGATGCTAAGGGCCCTATGGACCTAAATACATGATAGCATGCATTTTTAGGTCCATAGGGCCCCGTTAAGCTTATTTGTCGGGAGAGCCGGATGAAAGTGCACGTTCAATTTCGCGCTGCATTTTCTCCACATGGATAGGCTTTCCGATGTGTCCGTTCATTCCGGCATCGGCAGCCGCTTTTTTGTCTTCCTCAAAAGCATTTGCAGTCATAGCTACAATGGGAATCCGGGCAAGTGCTGGATTTGGAAGTTTACGGATTGCTTTTGTTGCCTCATAACCGTTCATTTTCGGCATCTGGATATCCATCAGGACCAGATCGTAAAAACCGGCGACAGAATTAGAGACTTTTTCTACCGCATCGGTACCATCTCGTGCCTCTTCCACGAAGAAGCCTTCCATTTTCAGTAATTCTCTGGCAATTTCACGATTTAGGTCATTGTCCTCCACCAGAAGTACCCTTTTTCCTTCATATGTCTTACTGATTGGTGCGGATTCCTTTTCAGATACAGCGTCTGTTTTATTGACAATTTGGAAAGAAAGGCGCACCGTGACCTCTGTACCTTCTCCTTTTCGGCTCTTTATGTCAATACTGCCTCCCATCATATCAACCAAATGCTTTACAATACTAAGCCCTAAGCCGGTACCTTGGATTCCTGAAACGGTAGAGGTCTGTTCTCTCTCAAATGCGTCAAAGACACGGGACAAGAAAGATTTCTCCATTCCGATGCCGGTATCTTTTACTACAAATTCATATTCCCCTTTCCCATCCTTTGCATTGCCAAGCTGGGAGGCACATAAAGATATAGATCCTCCGATCGGTGTAAATTTGCAGGAATTGCTCAGGAGGTTGATCAGGATCTGGTTTAATCTCAGATCATCACACTGTACGCAGGAATCTTTCAAATAGGACTCTACAGTAAAATGAATCCCTTTTTCTTTCATACTCTCATCAAACATATCTTGTATTATGGAAAGACGTTCCTGAATATCTCGTGGTGAAAAATGCAGGGAGGCTTTTCCGCTTTCGATACGGGCCAGATCCAGCACGTCATTAATGATTTTCAAGAGAATATCACTGGATTTTTGGATCTTATGGATATAATCGCGGACTGTTTCTTTCTCATCAATTTTTTTCTCTGCCATGTTGGCAAAACCAATGATCGCATTCATAGGCGTACGGATATCATGAGACATATTAAAAAGAAATACACTTTTCGCCTTACTGGATGCTTCTGCCACACGTGTTGCCTCTTTTAAGACATTCTGTCTTGCAATTTCTTCACGCTTCACATCCGAAATATTCTGACGCGCAAAAAGGACTTTTGTGGGAGCCCCATCCTTTCGTTCCAGACAGACCTCACTGACGCGTTTCCATTCATCCTCCCCGTACGCAAATTGGTATTCAAATTTTTGCTCTTCATTATTATCGCGAAAAGTTTCTTTCAGATGCTCCGGATCCATAAAAATCTGCAGTGCTTCCTTTTCGCCATCCTCACGGGCTGTTTTTACCATATATTTTTCAAACAACGGATAAGGACCTTCACAAGGAATCTCACCGTAAACCGGTGTTTCTCCAAGCATATAGCGGTAAGTTCCGTTTTCCAGATCAATTAGGACAAAGCGGTCATACATTTTGGGCAGGCTGTGGATCACGTAATTCATATCACGATTTTCGGCCAACAGCTTTTTGTTCTGTTTGCGGTTGGTGATCAGAATTGTAAGAATATAGACAGCAAACAAAAGGATCAAAGAAGCCTCAAGGATGATCCCGGCCTCATTTGCATCCTGATACATATTACTTGTGACTTGTGAAGGGAAGGTCTGGATTAAAAACCAGTCATTATCCTCCAGTTTTGTAATATAGCCGTTTCCGGCATTTTCTTCTATCTGGTAAGTGAAACCTCTGGAGTTTCCGTCTTGTAACGTCTGGGCAATCGTTTCCCTGCATTCTGCATTGCCATCACCTTCCAGAAAAGCATTCCATTTTATAGCGAATTTTTCCGCTGCTGCGTTTTCAGAGATCAGCTGTCCGTCTGAAGTACATAAAAATGC
>JALFIB010000046.1 GCA_022776305.1 Lachnospiraceae bacterium | reverse complement strand
GGAAGTGAATTTACCGATCCTTTAGGCATTGAGTTTAATGGCGATGGCGAGAGAAGAACCCGTGTATTCTACTGTGATCCACAGCGCTCTAACCAGAAAGGTGGCTGTGAAGTATGTCATGAGATGATCCGCCGGGTCCTTCCTAAGAAGACATCATTTGACAACTTAACCCAGGACGATGTGTCTCTCCTGATGAGTCACATTAATTCCTACACAAGAAAAAAGCTGAACGACCAGTCTGCAAACCAGTTGTTCAGCTTCTTTTACGGTGGAGATACCTTAGCTAAGCCCGGCATTAAGGAAATCCCCGCTAATGAGATCAATCTCACACCATATCTGCTGAAAAATAAGATGATTGGACCGCCATCTGGATACACAAACACTACCGTCAGGGGTGGAATTAAATCATGCAAAGGTTTTCAGGAACAGGTATTTACTTTTGCAAACTGGAAATCAGTTTTCCAATTCAGCCTGATGAGCGTCCGCTGATCGTTTTTTGAGCATATCTTGACAAGGTGGTCAAAAAGGAATATAATATGACTACCGAATTAAGATGAGGAGGTTTGGTTATGACAAGCGCAATTTCTATCAGACCATCAAAAGACCTGCGGACGAATTACGCCCAGATATCAGCGTTGTCCAGGGAGAATCCTGTGGCAATCACAGTAAATGGAAAAGAGGATACTGTTGTTCTTTGCCACGATGATTTCATTGAGCAACAGAACTATATTATGGAGCTTGAAGCAAAACTTGCGGTTTATGCACATTTGGCGCAGGCAGCTGATGATTTGAAGCTCGGAAGAGTACAGAACATGGATGATGCGTTCGATGACATCCTGTCAGAATTGGATGGGCTTGAGTTATGAGTTATACCGTTAGACTGACAGACACTGCAAAACAGGATTTGCGGGAGATTGCATTTTGGATCGCTGAGAAATCCAAGGATGTTGAAATTGCAAAGCGTTTTGTAGGTGAGCTGAGGGAAGTGTGTAAAAAACTCGATACCTTTCCGAATGCGGGAGGAATTCCCAAAGACAGGGTCATCCGCAGTGCGGGGTATCGGTTTACCGTCCACAAGGAGTATCTGATATTCTACTTGGTTGACGAAGAGGAAAAACAGGTAAACGTGATGGCAATATTCAATGCCAAAAAGGACTATATGCGTGTAATGAAAAAGTTTATTTGATATTTGTTCCAGCGGCACAAAGCATCTTAGAGAAATCTAGGGTGCTTTTTTCATGCTATTTTTCAGAAGGGAGAAAACAACAATGGGAATTTTCACAAGTTTGTTCCGGACCCGCGATGGTCCTAAGAACGCCACATCCGGCAACGCCTACAGTTTCTTCATGGGAACCTCGGCAGCCGGAAAGAGCGTATGTTAAGTTGCAGAGGCAGGAAACCAAACTTTGGTCGGGGAGGTTCCTGCTTCTTTTGTTTTAATAGTTACATGGCTATGATAATACAAGAGGGTGCAGAATAAAACAATCTGAAGGAAAATATGCCAGATTAATTTATTCTGTACCTTCATTTATTTTGAAGGAAAAGGGATAAATAAGAAGCATGTAAACTTACGAATTACAGTATATCCGTAACAGAAGGGATTATCTTTCCATCTATTTGGATGATGGCCGCTGTAGTTTTTCGAATAACCTGAGTGAGAACTGTATCCGACCGTTTGTAGTAGGGAGAAAAGGCTGGATGTTCTGTGATACGCCTGCCGGAGCCCAGGCAAGTGCCATGGCATACACGATGGTAGAGATGTCCAAAGCAAACAAAGTGAATGTTTACCATTATCTGACGTTCCTGTTTGATCATCAGCCAAATGAGAAGATGACAGATGAAGAACTGGAGCGGCTCGCACCATGGAATGAAGACGTAAAAGCAGAAATCCAGAGACGTGTCGAGGCTCAGAACAACGAATAATAATGATAAAACGTATGTGAATTGTCAATGTGCTTCAGCTGGGTAAATCCAGTTGGAGCATTTTTATGCTCAACGGCTGAAATTTAAGCGCTTACGAGTATTGACACAGGTAAGTAAACAAACAGATGTGGGTATTGACACAGCCGGCTACTTGATACAGCCGAGAACTGACGGAGGGAGGTGATGCTCGTTAAAAGGAAATTTACAATCAGAGCACCGCCGGATAGTTGAATAACAAAGCGGGATGTGGTAAACTTAAAGCGTAATAGGAGTAGTATACATTCTTGTGGGTATACGTTCTCCTATTGGATTATGGAAGTGATGAGCATTGAGTCTTGTATTAGATGAGAAGGAAAGCCAGGATATTCAAGAGAATCAGGATACTCAAGAGAAGGAAAGCCTGGATTTACAAAAGAAGAGACAGGAGAATTTGGACGCCATCAAAAAGTTTACCTTGATGGACGATACATTCATGACTCAAGTGTTCTCCGGAAATACAGAAGCAACAGAAGTCATTCTGAAAGTAATACTTCAGAGAGATGATTTGAAAGTTGAGCAGGCTGTTACACAGTTTCCTCTTTCAAACCTTTACGGCAAATCGGTAAGATTAGATATTTACGCCAGAGATGCTGCGGGAAAACAATACGACATTGAGATTCAGCAGAAAGATGCCGGGGCAGTACCGGAGAGAGCAAGACTGAACAGTTCTTTGTTTGATGCTCGGCTGACGAATGTTGGCCAGAAGGATTATAAGGAAATTCCAGAAACGTATGTAATTTTCATTACGGGGAATGATGTACTTAAAGCAGGGCTGCCGATTTATAACATTGAAAGAGTGATTCTTCAGACACAGACACAATTCGGTGATAAGGCGCATATCGTGTACGTGAATGGCACTTATCGCGGCGAAGATCCTGTTGGAGAACTCATGAGTGATTTTCATTGTTCTGATTACAGAGAAATGAAAAACAAGACACTTGCTAATATGGTTCAGTATTATAAGGAAGATCCGAAAGGAGTGGATAAAATGTGTGAATTAATGGATAGAATTGCGGAAAGTAGAGCGGTGGAAGCCAGAATTGAGACCGCTTTAAAAATGATTGCTAGAGG
>JALFIB010000039.1 GCA_022776305.1 Lachnospiraceae bacterium | reverse complement strand
GATGTGCTTGCACATGAGTGGTTATATGACTTAATGACCCGCCCAAATATGAGGATAAAAGTGGGGTGTATACCCCACGATATCCGAATATTGGGCAGGATTGTGGGAGTGCGAAGCACGGAACAATCCGTATGGCATCTTTTTGTCTTACATCATGCTTTGGAATTAATCTACAAAAAGCGGTGTGGAATAATACCGGTCTCCTGTATCCGGCAGAAGTGCCACAATGGTCTTGCCTTTGTTTTCCGGCTTCTTTGCAAGTTCGATGGCTGCATGCAGTGCAGCTCCGGAAGAAATACCCACAAGGACTCCTTCTTTCTTGGCAAGAAGTTTAGCTGCTGTAAAAGCATCTTCATTTTCTACTTTTATGATCTCATCATAGATAGAAGTATTTAATACATCGGGAACAAATCCTGCGCCGATTCCCTGGATTTTATGCGGTCCGGCCTTTCCCTCAGAAAGGACAGGTGAGCTTGCCGGCTCTACTGCGACGATCTTTACACTGTCTTTTTTCGATTTCAGGAACTCTCCAACACCGGTCAAGGTTCCGCCTGTTCCAACTCCTGCCACGAAAATATCTACTGCTCCATCCGTATCATTCCATACCTCCGGGCCCGTGGTGCTTCTGTGGGCTTCCGGGTTTGCCGGATTAACGAACTGTCCCGGGATAAAGCTGTCCGGGATCTCCTTTGCAAGGGCATCTGCTTTTTCAATGGCGCCCTTCATTCCCTTTGCCCCGTCTGTCAGCACTACTTCTGCACCGTAAGCCTTTAAAATATTTCTCCTCTCAACACTCATCGTCTCCGGCATGGTCAGGATAATGCGGTATCCTTTTACTGCTGCGATAGCTGCAAGGCCGATCCCTGTATTTCCGGATGTGGGCTCGATGATCACAGAACCTTCTTTGAGGATCCCTTTTTCTTCCGCATCCTCGATCATCGCTTTAGCTACACGGTCTTTTACGCTTCCTGCCGGGTTAAAATACTCCAGCTTTACCAAAAGAGTAGCTTCCAGCCCCAGCTCCTTCTCAATATTTGCCGTCTCAACCAGCGGTGTATTTCCGATCAGTCCTAACGCGCCTTTATAAATCTTTGCCATTTCTGCTTCCTCCTATATTTCCTATCTGCTTACTATGTTTTTCTGTTATAGCAATTATATGCATTTTTCCCTTTGTTGTCAACCATATATTTTCATTTTTTATGGTTTTTTTTATGGCACCATATATTTTTATTTTTTATGGCTGTTCAGAGTCCCTGTGCATAACCACGCATAATTTCATAAAACAGCCGTAAAATCCTTGCCTGTGTCAGATCCTGCCAGATTATGTCACATATATTATTTGCCTATTTTCACATAATATTTGACATTCTAATAGTTTTCATATAAAATGTAACTGTTCAGGGCCGAGTAAAATTTTACAAAACAGGTGTAAAATCTGAGTCATTTTGGAGGTTGGCTCCGGGCAGTTACGAAAGTATATTATTCAGTACTTATTATCGGAGGAAGTTATGAAGACATTATTGATCGTATATATCATCGCAATAAACCTCATCGGTTTTTGTATCATGGGCATTGATAAGCGAAAAGCCCGCCGTGGGAAATGGCGGGTACCGGAAAAGACACTTTTCATCATCGCCCTTCTTTTTGGCAGCATCGGGATTTTGACCGGCATGTATTTTTTCCGCCACAAGACAAAGCATTTATCCTTCGCTATCGGTATTCCGGCGATCGTGATCCTTCAGTTTCTACTGGTCGGCCTGCTTTTTTCCGTAAACAACAAACGAAAAGGAAGGCCGTCACAAGCTGTGGAAAATGAACTTTCCCTGATCCAGGAGCTCGATTCCGATACGATCCAGTCCTTTGTCTCTTATGAAAATCTGATGAACTCCCATCTCGCTTCCGGTACCATCGACGATAAAACAGCGGAAGCCGTCGACCTTTTTTTCAAACATTTTCAATATAATATACATAATGAACAGATTGACGGGGATACCGCCACAGTCAGCGTCAATATCACAAATATCGATATGCATGCGCTGGCTCAGGATCTTTGCCGCGCGATCCTGAAAGAATCTGTAGCCATCCATCCAGAGGAAAAAAAGGACACCACCAGCGATTATTATTGCCTTCTGGGCGATACGCTAAAATCAAACACCTATGATCTGATAGTCACAACAGCTTACTTCCATCTGAAAAAAGAAGGCAGCGGGTGGATCATCCTCTCAGATGAAGTTCTGGAAGATGAGCTGGTAAGCGGTTTTATCACTTATATGAATGATCCTTATATCTTATCGGTCTCTGAAGTGCTCTCCATCCATTTGGATGCCTTAAAAGAGCTCTCCCCAGAGCAATGGACCGAATATCTGGGTATCGAAGATGTATTTGCAACTTACAATGCAGATTATTACCAGCGCATCGATGAAGAATATATCCGGCAACTGGCAGAGGATTTTGATTATGAGATCATCAAATGCACAGAAATGGGTGACAGCGCAGAGGTTGTGCTGCGGGTGAAAAGTATTGACATGACAAATGTTTTAACCATCTATAAGAAAAAGCTGCTCCAATATGCAACCACCACAAAATCGATCCGCGATGACGATGTGACGTTTTCCAATGAGACCTCAAAGCTTCTCTTAGAATCCCTGCAGGAAAATGATAAAACAAACGCCACAGATATTGACCTTGTTTTCCATAATAATGGCTCTATTTGGGAAATTTATTTTGATGATACCTTTACGAACGCACTGATGGGAAATATGCGGGGAGCCATTGAAACATTCAATACCCTCACCCGCGAGACCATTTCAAACTAAATGTATCAAAAAAGCGGTATGGAATAGATGACACTTTCTGCCATATTCTTCCATACCGCATTTTCATGCTGTATCTTTTTTAATTCTTCGTTTTTCTTTTCTACGCTATTTTCGCTTTTATCCTTCTATCCCTACTCTTCTGATGCCGTAGTCTCAAGGGAAAGCTCTTTCAGCTGCTTTTCATCTACGTAGCTTGGGGCATCCATCATAAGGTCTGATGCATCCTTTACCTTCGGGAAAGCGATAACCTCACGGATACTGTCACAGCCAGCCATAAGCATTACTAAACGGTCAAGGCCGAAAGCAAGTCCTGCGTGAGGCGGTACTCCATACTTAAAGGCATTCAAAAGGAAACCAAACTGCTGTTGTGCCTGCTCTTTTGTAAATCCAAGCATATCAAACATCTTACTCTGGATATCGCTCTGATGGATACGGACACTTCCGCCTCCAAGCTCCACACCGTTCAGTACGATATCGTATGCTTTTGCACGTACGGCACCCGGATCGCTGTCCAGCTTGTCCAGATCTTCTTCCATCATCATCGTGAACGGATGATGCATTGCTACAAATCTCTCTTCGTCCTCGCTCCACTCAAGCAGCGGGAATTCTGTAACCCAGAGGAATTTATAATCATCTTTCTTAAGCAGTCCTAAATTCTTTGCGATCTCGATACGAAGTGCGCCAAGGACATCCCATACCACTTTATTCTTGTCTGCTGCGAACAAAAGCAGGTCACCCGGCTGTCCTTCCATGGCCTCTACCAGTGCTTTCAGTTCCTCCTCTGTCATGAATTTTGCGAAAGAGGATTTATAGCTGCCATCCGGATTGATCACAAGGTAAGCAAGGCCCTTTGCACCGTAACCCTTTGCAAATTCAACAAGGGCGTCGATCTTCTTGCGGGGCATGCTGCCCTGTCCATTGGCATTGATACCGCGGACGGATCCGCCTGCTGCGATAGCATTTGTAAATACAGAGAAGCCACAATCCTTTACAATATCACTTACATTGTGAAGCTCCATGCCAAAACGCAGATCCGGCTTGTCGGAACCGAAGCGGTCCATTGCTTCCTGCCAGGTCATACGCTGGATCGGAAGGGAAATCTCCACACCGAGGATCTCTTTGAAGAGTCTGGCAAGCAATCGCTCATTGACATCGATCACGTCATCCACATCGACGAAAGAAAGCTCCATATCGATCTGGGTAAATTCCGGCTGGCGGTCTGCACGAAGATCTTCATCACGGAAGCATTTTGCAATCTGGAAATAACGGTCATATCCGGAGCACATAAGCAGCTGCTTTAAAAGCTGGGGAGACTGGGGCAGTGCATAGAAATTGCCGGGATGTACACGGCTTGGTACAAGGTAATCTCTCGCGCCCTCCGGCGTACTCTTAATAAGGATGGGAGTCTCGATCTCCAAAAATCCTTCCTCTGTCAGGAATTTGCGCACCTCTGTAGTTACCTGACTGCGCATCATGATATTTCTCTGAAGGTCAGGCCTTCTAAGGTCGAGGAAACGGTATTTCAGACGCAGTTCTTCCTTTGTCTGGCTGTTCTCCTCAATGGGGAACGGCGGTGTCTCGGATTCGGAAAGGATCCTAAGTTCCTTCGCCCGGATCTCGATCTCTCCTGTCTTAAGGCCTTCATTGACTGCGCCTTCACGCATCTCTACCCGCCCCACTACAGCAATTACGAACTCACTGCGCAGTGTTCCGGCTTTTGCAAAACCTTCTGCTCCGATGTCTTTCTCATCGAAGATGATCTGCAGCAGACCGGAACGGTCACGCAGATCCACAAAGATCAAACTTCCAAGATTTCTTCTTTTCTGAACCCATCCCATAACCGTAACGGTACTGCCGCAGTCAGCTTTGCTCACTTCCGTACAACGATGGGTCCTCTTAAGCCCTTTCATAGCTTCAGCCATTTCTCATTCCTCCTATTATTCAGCAGCCACTATTTCTTCTGTAAAATCAGTGACGCGATCTGGTCAAGTGATACTTCCGTCTGTTCACCGGTCTCCATGTCCTTTACACGGGCTTTGTTCTCCTCCAGCTCCTGTGTACCGATGATCACAGTCCTTTTTGCACCGATCTTGTTTGCATACTTCATCTGCGCTTTCGCGCTGCGGTCCATATAATCTGTCTCAACGATCATCCCCTGCTTGCGCAGTTCTGAAACAATGTGGTATGCCCGTCCTCTTGCCTCTTTTCCCAGAATGCCCACATAAAGCTCCACAGGCTCTTCTGCCGGGAATTCCACGCCTTCCTTTTCCATAAAATAAAGGATACGTTCAATCCCCATTCCGAAGCCCACGGATGGGATGTCCTGCTTTTCATCGATCTCATGGATCAATCCATCGTAACGTCCGCCTCCGCACAAGGTAAAACCGTCAGAATCCACAAACTCAAACACCGTCTTTGTATAGTAGTCCAGACCTCGCACGATCCCGGTATCTACTGTATATTCAATGCCCATCTCATCCAGAAGCGCTTTTAATTCTTCAAAATGCCCGCGGCATTCCTCATCCAGATAATCAATGGTACGCGGCGCATTTGCGACAATCTTTTTGCAGGTATCCACTTTACAGTCAATGACACGGAGCGGGTTTTTCTGCATACGCTCACGGCAGGTAGGGCAAAGTTCATTCTCATGCTCTTTCAAGTAAGCAAGGAGCGCATCATTATACGTCTTGCGGCAATTCTTGCAGCCGATACTGTTGATATGGAGCTTTGCATCTTTGAGTCCCAGTTTACCGATCAGCTCCGTGATCAGCGTGATCAGTTCTACCTCAGCCAGCGGACTTGCGGAACCCACAAATTCCACTCCGAACTGGTGATGCTGCCTGAGACGTCCGCTCTGTGGCTTTTCATAACGGAAAGCCTGTGTCACGTAATACAGCTTTGTAGGTGCCGGCTGTGCATACATATTGTGCTCCAGATATGCTCTCATGACTCCGGCTGTTCCCTCCGGCTTTAAGGTTATGCTCCTTCCACCTTTGTCCTCAAAGGTATACATCTCTTTTTGTACCACATCGGTTGTCTCTCCCACGCCGCGCTGGAACAGTACGGTATGCTCAAACATCGGTGTGATGATCTCTGACATATGATACGTTTTCGCTGTATCGCGGGCAATCTTTTCCACGATCGCTCTCTTGCGCATCTCTTCACCGTACCAATCCTGTACGCCTCTCGGTGCTTGTGTAATCATATTTTCTCCTCCTCTATCTAAACTCTGTCCGCTTTCATAGCCGGAAAAACCGGATCTTCTGCGATTAAAGTTTTCATCTTTTCTTCAAAATCCGATGTATCTACGATTTTTTTCACGTCTTCATGGTGAACCACATTCATAAACGCGAGGAAAACCTGCACATCATAATCCTTAGACTCCTCGATCATAAGCTTCATGGCAGTCTGGATATCGAATGCTTTCCTATAAGGGCGGTCATTGGTCAAAGCTGCAAATACATCGCACACACGGATGATCCTGGAACCTATGGGAATATCCTCCCGTGATAAATTCATGGGATACCCGGACCCGTCACAATTCTCATGGTGGAATTTTACCATATCAACAATTTTCTGAGAATACCCTTTTTTCTCAAGGATCTCAGCGCCAAGCCGCGGGTGGCGGCGAACATATTTCATCTCCTCAATGACCAGAGTTTCTCCTTCATGGTCCCGCACATATTTCACCAGCTCCAGCTTGCCGATATCGTGGAGAAAACCGGCCAATGCAAGGTCATGGCAGTCCTCCTCTGAAAAATTCATTTGTTTTCCGACCAAATATGCCAAGTTGCTGACAGTCATCCCATGTGCGAGCTCCTTTATAACGCTTGGGCGGATAATCGGATATTTCTTCCTATATTCACGGCCCTTTTCACTCATATAGTCCAGCTCTCTTTCTCTCAATCATCTCATCGATACGCTCGATATAGTTTTTAATGTCTTTTACATTTTCAATACGCTCGATCCGGTCTTTCGCCCAGACCATCTTTGTGGATGCCCCTGCGCCAAGGGCAAGGATACTCTGGACTTCCTCCATGATCAAGATATTGTAGATCCCGGCTTTTCCCTCTTTTGCATATCCCACGTTTTCAAAATTGCCGGCCATATTTTTCTGCCGGTACAGGTAATAGGGAGCCAGTCCCAGCTTCCGGGCATAATCGGCTGTCATATCCATGATCTCCCGGTTGTTGGTCATTGTCATCTCTTTATGTTCTTCTTTAAAAAGCTTCAGCCTTGCTGCACGCTTTACTGCCAGAGAATGCACAGTGACACTGTCCGGATCCAATTTTGTGATCTCTTTTAAAGTGTATTCCACTTCAGCTTTTTCTTCTCCCGGCAGTCCCACAATGAGATCCATGTTGATGTTGTCGAATCCCAGTTCCCGGGCAAGATAAAATGCCTGTACTGTCTCCTCCACCGTATGGCGTCTCCCGATAAGATCCAGCGTCTTCTGGTTCATGGTCTGGGGATTGATAGAAATACGTGAGATCCCGTGGTCGCGAAGCACCTGCAGCTTTTCGCGGGTAATACTGTCCGGCCTTCCTGCCTCCACCGTAAATTCTTTCAGTTTATCAAAACAGAACCGCTCTTCCAATTTAGATAAAAGCCTTTCCAATTGATACGGCTCCAGAGTTGTGGGGGTTCCCCCTCCTATATAGACTGTATTTAATTCTTTCTCGGCAAAAGCGTCTGATACATAATCAATCTCTTTGCACAAAGCGTCAAGATAAAGATCCACCTTATCTTTCCAAAGCGAAAGGGGACTGGAGCTGAAAGAACAATACAGGCAGATGCTTGGGCAAAAAGGAATTCCCACATAAAGGCTATATCCGTTTTTAAAATTAATATCCTTTAGAATATGCCTCTCCCTGTTGGCGATCTCGATGGCAAGCTCCGTCTTTTCTTCACTTGTATAATACGTATCCCGCATGTACCGGGCAATTTCAGGATCGCTCCTTCCTTCTTCCAGTAAAGACATAGGGATCTTCGTAGGACGGATCCCTGTAAGTGTCCCCCAGGGGAGCTCTTTCCCTGTGTAAGAGGACAACATGCGGTAAAGGAGGCGTTTCAGTTCATTTTTCTTTTCTTTGCGGTCTGCGGAAGGCAAAAAAGCAACCTGATCCCGAAGCACCGTCTGGTCCTCTACGATAAACCGGACCTCTGCCCCGGTATCGTTTGTCTCTTTTACCTCTTCCGTGACTTTTGTCCCCTCTGTCTCTTTTGTTTCTCCTGTATCTTCGGATTCTCCCGAGACGAAAGAAATCACCAGTGTCAGAGACGGTTTTCCCTCTTCCTCCGGTGCTTTTCTTTTATTTTCCGTTCCCTCCTTGATGCATTCAGTCTCTTCCGCATAACAAATGTGTACATCCTGCTCCGGATAAAACGCTTTTACAAGGGAGTGAACGTCATATTCAAAATTTTGCCTGTTTAACTGTACAATAATCATGGTTTTTCTCTAATATGGATTGTGTTGTTTTTCGTATCCGATACTGGTTGGTTCATTATGTCCCGGAAATACCTCTGTCTCATCCGGCAGTACAAACAGCTTTCTGTGGATCGAATCGTGAAGCTGGCCCATACTTCCTGTAGGGAAATCCGTCCTGCCCACGCTGCACAGGAACAGCGTATCCCCGGAAAAAAGCACCTGCTCTTCAGGAATATAGTAACAGGCTCCCCCTATGGTATGCCCCGGTGTATGCAGCACCTTGATCTCCACGCCGGCATAAGAAACCACGTCCCCGTCATGAAGAAAATGATCTGCTTTCGTGGAAAATCCCCTTCCAAACACGGATGATAAGTTCTTATCTTGGTTTTCCATGATCTCCTGCTCTTTATCCAGCAGAAGCACAGGAATCCTGTATTTTTCCCGCAGCGCATCCACTGCCCCGATATGGTCAAAATGCCCGTGGGTCAGAAGAATGGCCACAGGCTTCACATCCCGTGATTCCATTGCCGAAATGATGCGGTCCGGCAAAGCCGCTGGATCCACCACCAAGGCTTCTCTCGTATTTTTATTCCAGACCAGATAGCAGTTGGTGGCCACCATGCCCAGTACTAAGTTATCTATCTGAAGGTTTTTCATAGCCACTCTCCTCCATCTTCTATCAGCCTGTGGTCCTCTCCACATCAATCACGCTCTCCACCTGACGAATCTTTTCGATGAGATAATTCAGTGTGCCCTTATCTGAAATTTCAAATGACATGGCAATGGTAGCGATCCCCTGTTTGCTTGTCCTGGAATTTACAGAATTCACATCGATCTTCCGCTCTGTAAAGATCTTTGTGATATCTACCAACAGCCCTGTACGGTTGTGGCAATAAATAATGATCTCTGCCAGATACAGGCCTGTATCGGAGGCTGCCTCACTCTGCTGCCATTCTGCATCGATGATACGTGCCCGCTCTTCCTCCGGAAGATTGATCACATTGATACAATCCGTACGATGTACCGTAACTCCGCGGCCTCTGGTCACAAATCCCACGATCTCGTCGCCCGGAATAGGACTGCAGCATTTTGCAAAACGGACACTGACATCATTGATACCCTGCACGGTGATACCGCCTTTCGACTTTTTCACCCGTACCGGGGCAGTGTCTTTTGCATTTTGGACGGCTTCTATGATCTGCTCATCTGTGATCTCTTTTTTGTGATCCTGCTCATATCCTTCCATGAGTTTATTGACCACCTGCCCCTCTTTTAAGCCTCCATGGCCGAGAGCGGCAAGTACGGAATCCCAATCGCGGAACCCATATTTGGAAAGAACGCGGTCCATATATTCCTGCTTCATAATGTCAGACTGGACGATACCCTTGGCACGGCAGTAGGACGCGAGCATTTCTTTTCCTTTTACAATATTATCTTCTTTTAATTCCTGTTTAAACCACTGGTTTATTTTATTTTTTGCCTGTGAGCTCTTAACGATCTTCAGCCAGTCACGGCTTGGCCCCCGTGAATTCTGGGAGGTAATGATCTCAATGCGGTCACCGTTTTGGATCACATAATCGATCGTCACCAATTTTCCATTCACCCGGGCTCCGATCATCCGGTTGCCCACAGCGCTGTGTATGCTGTATGCAAAATCAATGGGTGTAGAACCATTGGGAAGGTTCTTCACATCTCCTGAAGGTGTAAAACAATACACGCTCTCTGAGAACAAGTCGAAATCACTTTTCAGAAGGCTCATGAACTCCCGGTTATCAGACCGCTGCCAGTCCAATACCTGACGAAGCCAGCTCAGCTTTTCTTCCTCATTCTTTGTATTGCCCTTTTTGCCGTCGGCAGCCTCTTTGTATTTCCAGTGGGCCGCGATACCGTATTCCGCAGTCCTGTGCATCTCAAAAGTACGGATCTGGATCTCAAACGGAGTACCGTTTGGTCCGATCAGCGTAGTGTGCAGGGACTGGTACATATTCTGTTTCGGCATGGCAATATAATCTTTAAAACGGCCCGGAATGGGTTTATACATCTCATGGATGACCCCCAGCGCCGCATAACAATCCTTCACAGTGTCCACAATAATGCGGACTGCGAACAGATCGTAAATCTGGTCAAGGGTTTTCTGCTGGTTGACCATCTTCTTATATATACTGAAAAAATGTTTGATCCGGCCATCGATCTGTGCCTTAATGCCTGCAGCTTCGATGTGTTTGCTCACATCCTCCACAATGCTGTTGACGAAGGCCTGTCTTGCGTCTTTTTTCAGCGCGATCTTTTCTACCAGATCATAATAGACTTCCGGCTCCAGATATTTCAGTGACAGGTCATCCAGCTCCACCTTGATCTTGGAAATACCAAGCCTGTGGGCGATGGGCGCATAAATGTCCATGGTCTCCCGGGCTTTTTCTTTTTGCTTTTCCGGTTTCATGTACTTTAAGGTACGCATATTGTGAAGCCGGTCCGCAAGCTTGATCAGGATAACACGGATATCCTTTGCCATGGCAAGGAACATTTTTCTGAGGTTTTCCGCCTGTACTTCTACTTTATCCGCGGAATAGGACAGCTGGCCCAGCTTTGTCACGCCGTCCACCAGAAGCTCTACCTCTTCCCCAAACTCTTCCTTCAGCTCTTCAGAAGTCATCACCGTATCTTCCACCACATCGTGGAGAAGGCCGGCAACTATAGTCTCTTTATCTAACTCCAAATCCGCCAAGATAATGCCAACGCAAAGCGGATGGATAATATATGGTTCTCCGGACTTGCGCCTTTGATCCTTATGAGCATCATACGCAATCTTATATGCCTTTTCGATCATAGAGATATCGCCGGAAGGATGGTATTTTTTCACGCTGTCGATCAGCTCCTGATACAATACATCAGGGCTGGTAAAATCTTCCATTGTTTTGACATTGGCATCTGCCTTTTTTATCTCTTCGATTCTCTCCTGCTTTGTTCTCGTATCTACTGCCATAAGTTCACCATCTTCGTCCATTATTTTCCTTCGTAACAGATTACAGACTCCACATCATATCCAGCGAGTCTCTCACGGCCCTTCAAGCCTGCCAGCTCCATCAGGAAGACGACCTTCACCACTTCTCCCCCAAGCTGCTCGATCAGCTTGATGGCAGCTTCGATGGTACCGCCTGTAGCGATCAGGTCATCGATCACCACCACCTTCTGTCCCGGCTTGATGGCATCCTTATGCATCTCGATGGTAGCTGTACCATACTCCAGATCGTATTCCATGGAAACGGTCTCACATGGCAGTTTTCCTTTTTTCCGGACAGGAACAAAAGGTTTCTTCATATTATAGGCAATGGGTACACCAAAAATAAAGCCGCGGGATTCCGTTCCTGCAATCACATCGAAATCTAATCCTTCCAGCTTTTCCTGCATCAGGTCAATGGAAAGCTTCAGTCCATCTGCATCCTGCAAAATGCTGGTCACATCTCTGAAAATAATACCCGGTTCTGGAAAATCCGGAATACTTCTCACATACTCTTCAATCTTCTTCATCTCTCCCGCTCCTCTCAGCCTTCTTAATCTTTATCGTGTCTTTTTGCCTTTTTCTAATTATTCCGTCATAAAATTCAAGTTGAACGCTAGAAATCAGTATAGCATTTTCTTATATTTTTCGCAACACGCACTTTGCACCAAATCCGCTTGGCAAATGGCCCTGTCTAAGCAAAAACTACGAAAAAAACCTCTTGTAAAGCCAGTACAATCCTGCGGCGATCAAAATAAGAGGAAGCAGTTTCCAAACTACAGCGAAAACAGTACCCAGTACCACAAACACTGCGATCAAAACAATGGCCAAGAAAAGCCATCCCTTCACTTGGAAGCTGTGCATTTTCACTTTGCCTCCAAAGGAAGATTCTTCGCCGTAGCCGTCTCCCCTCCCATAGCTTTCCTGGAATGTGCCGTCATCATCCTCAGTATAAACCGTCTCCTGAGAACCATAGCCTTGCTCCATGGCCTCTTCCTTCTGCTGGTCCACCTGTAAAATGGTTCTTGCGATCAGGCGTGGGTCACCAAGCTGCGCCAGTACATCCGCTTCGCTTTTGCCACTCATCACTTCACGGTCAATATATGATTCATAGTAATGCAGATTGTCCAGAACCTCCTGCTCCGACAATTCCCTGCGAAGTGCACGCCCCAGTGTATCCATAAATTCCTGTCTCGTCATATTCCCTCCTGTTATCCTTGCTTTACTTTACATGTATTCTACCAAAAAATATTCCAGATACCAATATATTTTTGCTCCTTTATAGAAAGAATTCGAACGATTTTTACGTTATAGGAAAGGACTTTCGTGATTCAGCGTGGCAAAGTCTTTCCTATGACATAAAAAAGTGCCGCCACCGGAGTTACTCACAGTGACGACACCTTCTAACTAATTTATAAAACAGATTTTGATACTTTTCGGATCACAAAGGATCTTTACATATCAATTATGCGTTTGCTTTCTTCTTTCCGAAGATTGTCTGCACACCTTCAACTGCAAGAACAATTGCAAGGATAACAAGCAGGATACCAAGACCTGCACGGATCCAGTTCCACATATCTACTGCATTTGTTACGTTTGCCCAGATTGTCTGGCACAGGGATACGATAGTAACAACAAGCATGAATGCCATCGGGAAGAGGAACATCTTGTTGTTTCTTCCGATCTGTCCCAGCCAAGCTGCAACAGCCAGAAGGCCAAGTGCTGCAAGAAGCTGGTTAGCTGCTCCGAACAGAGCCCAGATCTTAGCATATCCTGTCATACCAAGTGCAACGCCCAGCACTACTGTGATGATTGTTGCAAAGTACGGATTTGTAAGAGTCTTCTTGATTCCTGTAGCATTTTCGTATGTCTCACCCGGCTCAAGCCAGAATTCCTGGAACATGTAACGTGCAAGACGTGTAGCTGTATCCAGAGATGTCAGACAGAATGCAGATACTGCAAGGATCAGCATAGAGTAGATTACGCTCTCTGCACCCTTCAGGAACGGGATTGTTGCACACATACGGGAAATACCTGTAGCGAATACAGCTGTCGGTGTTGTGATTCCGCCCGGAACGTACTCTTTCCAGATGTAACCTACTGCACACAGGGAGATCAATGCCAGTGCACACTCGATCAACATACCGCCGTATGCGATCGGTCTTGCATCAGACTCTCTATCCAGCTGTTTTGCTGTTGTACCGGAACCAACCAGTGAGTGGAAACCGGAGATAGCACCACAGGCGATGGTTACGAACAGTGCCGGGAAGAGGCTTCCAAGGGAAACGCCTGAACCGTTTGTGGCTTTGTCTACAAAACCTGTGAATGCTGGAATATCAAGTGTCGGATGAGCTCCGATGATACCAACTACTGCTACGATCATCATACCGTAAAGCAGGAAAGAGCTCAGGTAGTCACGCGGCTGAAGAAGGATCCATACCGGAGTGACAGATGCGATGGCAATGTAGATACCTACAATGATCATCCATGTGCTTCCGCTCAAGTAGATCGGATGCCAGTTAAGGCCGATTGCCATACATGCAATGATTGCTGCAACACCGATTACAGTAGATACGCCGAGAGAAGCATTTCTTCTGTAAACCATCATACCAAAGATAATAGCAATGACAATAAACAGTATAGAAATCATTGCTGTAGAAGCATTTGCTGCACTTGCTGCTTTATCCAGAACACCTGCTTCGTCGTATGTAGCTTTGAATGTATTTGCAACGATAGATGCAAATGCAGCTACTACAAGGATCAGTGTCAGGTAAGAGAAGATAATGAACAGTCTCTTTGCACGTTTACCGATGGAAGCCGCGATAACTTCACCGATGGACTGTCCTTTATTTCTTACAGATGCAAACAATGCACCGAAGTCATGGACTGCTCCGAAGAAAATACCACCAATCAGTACCCACAGCATTACCGGAACCCATCCGAATACTGCTGCCTGAATCGGTCCGTTGATCGGACCTGCACCTGCGATGGATGAGAAGTGATGCCCCATCAGTACCGGTGCCTTTGCCGGAACGTAATCGTTTCCGTCTTCAAGTTCATGTGCAGGTGTTGTCTTGTTCGGGTCAACGCCCCACTGCTCTGCCAGCCACTTTCCATAGAAAAGATAGCCGAGAACAAGAACTGCAACGCCTACGAGTAAAATTACTACCGCATTCATGTTAATATGCCCTCCTTTTTTCTCTTCATGAATTTAGTATATTTTTCATAAATTTCGCATTGCTGCGTCCCATATGGTTCGTAAAGACTTTTTCTCCTTCTCGAACAATTGCAGCTGTATGGACATTCATCCATCCATACCACGAAAAATGAAAACTTTTGTAAATCTTGCACTTTTTCAGTGCCTTTTCTCCCTCCGGGGTGCACGTGTCACATATAAACACCACCGTGATATAGCTGTACATATGCCCGGGCTTAGGCTGGACCAGCTTCATGCCCTCTTCATACGCATAATCCTTACATTTTTCAAATATCTCCGCTGTGAGCTCAGGCACAGAAAAAACGTACACAAACTCATTGCTGTCTGCATCCCAGAGCTTTGCTTTTTTAATAAGCACATATTTTTCTGAGTGAACGTAAAATCGGCAGTGGCCTTTCAGCGGCAGGCCGTCTTCCCTTTCTTCGTCATACCTCTCCACATCGAAGTAAGGCTCGTAGCCTTTAAAAAGCCTGTCTACTAATTCTTCACGAGTTCTCATTGACTCCATGTATCATCCACCTTATCATTCGAAGCCTATCTAAGTCCCGACCACGGAAATATCTCTTTCGCTTCAGTGCGGTGAAATTTCCCAATATAAAAACACCGGCACGCAGAGTACCGGTATTTTTTTGCCGTGAACCCCTTAGTCCTTCGAATCTTTTTTATCTATTTCTAAACTAATTCTAAATTTCTAAAAAAATCATTAAAATTCTAACATTATTGTCAACAAATTGCAAGCACTATTATGCTTTAAAAGTGTCACTGCAATACCAAAAAGGTATCGTAACAGGGAACAACATACGCATCCTCAATTCTTTTTACTGTACTCCGATCGCCTCATGGAGCTTCTCAATGGTTGATTCAAAATCAGGTACCAGCATTTCATTTTGGGAATAGAACATTCCGTCATAAGGGATGCGCTCCTCTTCCAGATCATAGTCCTTCATTTCCGGAAGCTGCTGGAGTAATGATAACATCTCCAACGGGTTATAATCATTTTCCACATCTGAGACCACTTCTTCTGCAAGAGCGATGAGCTGTTCCCCATCCAAGTCCTGCACTTTTGCAAAAATTTCTTTTAAAATATCCCTCTGCCTCTGGGTGCGCTGGTAATCATTATTCCCGACATAACGGATCCTTGCGTAAGCAACTGCCTGATTCCCATTCATGACATAAGTACCACCGCAGGAAAGGTAATCCTCCTGTGCCTCCATACTATTTAGATATCCGTTCAGCACCTCTGCCTCTGCGTCGCTTACGGTAATCTCCACTCCGCCTACAATGTCCACAATGTCTGCCATGGATTCAAAATCCACCACTGCATAATGGTCAATGCTCAGGTCATAATTATCTTCCAATGTCTCTTTTAATTTGTCAGCTCCTCCCACGGCGTAAGCGTAATTCAGCTTGTGGACGCCATGTCCCGGGATATCTGCATACAGGTCTCTCATAAAAGAAGTCATCATGATCTCCTGTTCGTCGTGACGTATCGTTGCCAGAATCATCGTATCAGAATTCCCATTCCAGCTGTCATCCCGATGATCCGTACCGATCAGCAGAATATTCGTATTTTTCAAGTCCTGCCTTTGTGCAGCTGATACAGGCAGTACGGATACTGACATAGCTGCACATAAAAACAACGCTGCCATGCTGTGCATGAAACGGCGTCTGCTGCTTTTTTCCATCTTTCTTTCTCTCATCATCGCTCCTCCTTTGTTTTTCACACAATTCCGAGCTATTTTAATCCTCTCATCCCCAAAAATCAAGCCTCTCTTCAAAAAAGAAAGCTTTTTTGACCTTAATTTCATCCTATATCACCAGAAAAGCCGGATGCTTCATCGGCATTCCGGCTTTCTATCTTCATGTAGTTTTACTTGCTGGCAACTGATATTCAGAGCCAGCCCCAAAAATGCTTCGCATTTCGTCGGTGTGGCATATCTGTTTTACTCTGCTTTCACCAGATTTACAAGGATATCATTTCCACTTGCTTCTACTATATTATCTGCATGGTTCACGATGCGAAGGTAACTATTCAGCACTTCCACAAAAGTAAGTCCCTGAGCGAAAGAACAATCTTTGTTTTTCAGACGCTCCATATGATTGGTCTGGGCCTTGGAAGCCTTTTTAATGATCTTACGCTCCATCTTCCGAAGCTGAAGCCAGCTTTCAGGAGTGAAGCTTCTGTCATGGAAGAGCTGTATGGTAGCATTGAGAAGTTCCAGATCTAATTGATAGATCTCGCGGAGCTCGTCCTTTGCAGCATCTGAATAAGTAAGGTTGCCATCCACACATTTTTCATTCTGCTCCAAGATTTTAACCGCATGGTCACCGATCTGCTCCAGATCATTGATCACGTGGAAAGCACAGCTCATATACCGGGATACGCTGGCTGGAAGCTCCAGAGAGTTTACCTTCGTCAGATAATCCGTGATCTCTGACGCAAGATAATCAATGACTTGCTCCCCTTCCCTTACATGGTTGGCCTCCGCAAGATCATGCTGGAGAAGGCCCTCGGATGCCTTCGTGAGATTGTCTTTGACGATATTTGCCATACGTTCCACTTCTTTTCCGACCTGAAGCTGGATAACTGCAGGGGATCCTACCATATTGGAGTCGATATACTCCAATCGGAAAGCACTCTCGTGTGCCTGCTTCGGAACGATCATATATGTCCATTTTACCACAAGGTTTACCAGCGGCAACAGAACCACACCTGTTACCACCTTAAACAGGATATGGTAAATGGAAATCTGGAACATCGCGTTGGGGATATAAGTCTCCAGCACATGTGTAAGCGGCGTCAGTATCGTAAGCGGAATAAATATGATCGCACCTACAATATTAAAGATCAAGTAAATGATCGCCGCACGTTTTGCGTTGTTCTTTGCATTTAATGCGGACAAAAGCGGAGGTGTGGATGAACCTACGTTGATACCGCAGATAATAAACGCCGCAAAGTAAAGAGGCATCAATCCCTGCATCGCCAGAGCCTGCAAAACACCAACTGCTGCGGAGGAACTCTGGATCACTGCACATAAAATCACACCAACTGCAAAACCAAGCAGAGGGTTCTTTGCGTTCATGATAAATTTCTGGAACGGTGGGAAATCCTTCAGCGGTGACATAGCGCCGCTCATGGTATGCAGCCCCTGAAATAACAAACCAAATCCAAGAATTACCTGTCCGATATAGCGGTTTCTCTTTTTCTTTGCGTAGAGAAGCATCGCTGCACCGAGACAGATACAGATCGGTGCGATACCAGAAACATCAAGAGCGATCAATACACTGGTGATCGTTGTACCGATGTTGGCACCAAAGATGACACCTGTCGCCTGTGCCAGATCCATGATCTCCGCATTGATAAATCCCATGACCATAACGGTCGTAGCAGATGAAGACTGGATAACGATGGTAACAAGTGCCCCCAGCAAAAAGCCCATCACACGGTTACGAGTCAGTTTTTCCAGAAGATCCTTCATCTTCGGTCCAGCTGCAAGCTCAAGCCCCTCTCCCATGTACTTCATTCCAAACAGGAAGAGCCCTAAGCCTCCTAACAAAGCAATAATACTACTAATACCCATATGCAATTTTCTTCGGGAAACGCCTTTGTCTCCCTAGTCCTCCCTTGAACGAATCAAACTATTGCTGTCCAATATTACATCAGAATATAGCATAGCACAAAAAGCGACAAAATGTAAAGGGGATGTAAAAATATCGCAAACAGAATGTAAAGTCTTTTTAAGGGAGAATTTTTGTGCAAGTTGCCAAAAATCAAATTGCAATTTCTATAACGAAAAAAAAGAAGCCGTAACTTTACGACTTCTGAAAAAATAAAAGCGCGAGACGGGATTCGAACCCGCGACCCTCGCCTTGGCAAGGCGATACTCCACCACTGAGCCACTCGCGCATATCTCTTTTCTTTTGTTCTGTCCTGTGTTTTCCACCGAACAGTTGATACTATACTATAACTTTTGCTTTCTGTCAACAACTTTTTGAAAATTTTTTTAAAAAAATTTTTTTTCTGTTTTTTGATAAAAAAATATCGTAAATAACAGAAATGTGTGGTAGAATAAAACCAAATTTCATTTAAGGAGGATTAGACCCATGGCTTTAGTAACAACTACTGAAATGTTTAAAAAAGCTTATGATGGTGGATACGCAATCGGCGCATTCAACGTAAACAACATGGAAATCGTTCAGGGTATCACAGAAGCTGCTGGAGAGCTGCATAGCCCGGTTATTCTTCAAGTTTCCAAAGGTGCAAGAGCATATGCTAACCACACCTACCTTGTAAAATTAGTAGAAGCAGCAGTTGCTGAGAATCCGGATATTCCGATTGCCCTCCACCTTGACCATGGCGATAGCTTTGAACTTTGCAAATCTTGTATCGACGGTGGATTCACATCCGTTATGATCGATGCTTCTTCCAAATCTTTCGAAGACAACATCGCTCTTACAAAACAGGTTGTTGAGTACGCTCACGCTCATGGCGTTGTTGTAGAGGCAGAGCTGGGTACACTTGCTGGTATCGAGGATGAAGTTGTTGTAGAATCAGGTAAAGAAAGCTACACACGTCCGGAAGAAGTAGAAGAGTTCGTTGACAGAACAGGCTGCGACTCTCTTGCAATCGCTATCGGAACATCCCATGGTGCTTACAAGTTCACAGCTGACCAGTGTACACGTAATGCAGACGGCATTCTTGTTCCGCCGCCACTGCGTTTCGATGTTCTTGAAGAGATCGTTAAGAAACTTCCAGGTTTCCCGATCGTTCTTCATGGCTCTTCTTCCGTTCCGCAGGACTTCGTAAAGATGATCAATGCGAACGGCGGAAATATGCCGGATGCAGTTGGTATTCCGGAAGAACAGCTGAGAAAAGCTGCTACACTTGCTGTATGTAAGATCAACATCGACTCTGATATCCGTCTTGCAATGACAGGTACGATCAGACAGTACTTCGCACAGCATCCGGATCACTTTGACCCGCGTCAGTATCTGAAACCGGCTCGTCAGGCTGTAAAAGAGATGGTTGCTCATAAGATCAAAAACGTTCTGGGCAGCGTTGACAAGGCTTGATGATTTCGCTTTTCTTTCAGTAAGATGAAACGGCCCATCTTATGGGCCGCTATAAAAAATGTGGCAGGAGATTTTCCATATCGCATTCAAGCGACATGGCAGTTTCTCCTGCCACAACTTTTTTCATTTCACATTTCCTATTTTTTCATTTCTCCTAGAGGGCTTTTAACACCGGCGGCATTTGCTCGATCATGCCCTTCCTTTTCGCTTTTTCCAGATCCGTCAAATCACGTTTCCGGCAAAGGCTTACAAGGCACCGCGGTTCTCCTAAATTGATGGTAGTAAGGTCGATCCACAATTCCTCTGCCGCTGCCATAAGCTGTGCCGCTGCCACTCCGGCCTCAAACTCTGCGATCTGTGTCTTTTTCCCTATCAGACTCTTTTGCATCAAGCAAATGCAATGGTTTTCACGAACAATACGTATATTTGCTAAATGCAGAGGATACTTTTCTTTGGCCAGCTCCAGTACCTCTTCATCCCAATGGTCTGAAAATTCGCGGCAAATGCAGGGTAATTCATGGTTTTCTTCCTTATGCTTATGGTGCTTATCCGGAACCGTCTGCCCGAAAGCCACTGCCGCAACACACCGCTCTCCTTTTTGCTCATCACGCATCCATCCCGGCACACTTGCCATGACACGGGCCTGCAGCCCCAGAAAACGCAAAAATGCAGCTGTCTGACCTGCGGCATATCCACCGTTTAAATACTTCCTCTCTTCTTCCCCTGCAAAAATGAGAAGATAATATGGCTCACAGTTTGCTATGCCATCTGCATACTTTTTAGCAGCTGATGTGATCAGTTTCACCCGGAATGCAGAATATCCGGAAAGTGGCATCACATTTTCAGCAAATGCTACTACTCGGCTCAGCACGGATACATCTATCTTCTGCAGACGCTGCCGGTCTTTCATCCTTCTGTCTTTTTTCTTTGAAAATAATATCATTTTACTACTGTCCATCCTGTCTTTTATCATGCAATGAGTTGCCCGACAAATGAGCCTATCATCGATTTTTCGTGCTCCGCACTTTCAAAATCGATGTAATACTTTTTGTTTAATACTTAATATTTTGTAATAAAATTGTAACATATATGTTTCAGGATTTCCAGTAGTTTTTCTGTTTTTTTTGAAAAGTTTTTCTTAATTCTTTATTCTCCTACAATATTTTGCAGCCATACTCCTTTTTTCACCAAGATAAACCCTATGACAGCTTTGATGATGTCCAGACTCTGGCAGAGTATATAAGTAGGCAAAATCGGAAGGCCAGAATAATGGCTCAGCAAAAAAGCTGCCGGAATCGTGCACACCCACACAAAACCGGAGTCAAAGAAAAAGGTGATCACCGTTTTCCCACCTGACCGGAGCGTGAAATATGCAGAATGTAAAAACGCCTGTATTGGCATCAGGCAGGCACTAACCGTAATGAATTTCGCTGCGAGGCCGCGCACATCCTCTGTGGTGTTATAGATCCGCGGAAACACCGGAGCCAACAGAATCAAAATTGTCCCGATCACAAGACAGCTGGCCACAGAAAAGAAAATCAGTTTCCTGTCTGTATCCTTTGCCTCTTCCATTTTCCCTGCCCCGAGAAGCTGCCCGATAATAATGGAAAGAGCGCTCCCCATTGCCATCCAGATCACATTGCAAACATTTGATATTGTGGTAGAAATATTCAGTCCCGCTACTACCGCCAGTCCATAAGTGGAATAGCACTGCGTTAATGCCGCCATTCCCAATGACCACAAAAACTCATTGACCATGAGCGGTGAACCTTTGACCAGTATCTTTTTCACCAGTCCTCCGGGCACAGCCATCTTTCTATACACACCTTTGATAAATACCAATTCTTCTGACCTGCTGTGCGTCCAGTACATGATCATTCCACACTCCACAAAACGGGAGATCACGGTGGCCAGCGCAGCGCCTAAAACGCCCAGCTTTGGAGCTCCAAACTTTCCGAAAATAAGGATATAATTAAGGACAGTATTTGTCACCACCGCAGCGATCCCCGCACGCATAGGAGCAACGGTCTCTCCCATCTCACGCAAGGTGCTGGCATAGATCTGGGCAAAAGCATAAGGAAACAATCCCACCAGCATCACCTGCATGTAGGTCACTCCATACTGAAGCGTTGCTTCTATATTTCCTGAATTTCCTCCGTCATGTAGGTAAAGGGAAATCAGGGCTCCGCCTTTGCAGTATAGGAGAATAAGCCCTGCGAGGGTCATAAGGGAAATGGAAACTACTTTAAAACGAAAGGTATCCCGCAGTCCTTTCATATTTTTACTGCCAAAGAATTGCGCGCCAAATATCCCCGCACCTGACACCATGCCGAAAATACTGATATTAAACACAAACAAAATCTGATTTGCCACCGCAACCCCGGACATTTGATTCGTGCCCACTCTGCCGATCATAATATTGTCCAGCATCGCCACAAAATTTGTGATACCATTTTGTACCATGATTGGCACTGCAATGGCCAATACCATCATATAAAATTTTTTATCTCCGATAAACCTTTTCATACAACCTCCCACCAGATGGCAAGGCTACCGGAAATAAAACATCAGCTTTCCTCCCCAGAATACACCTTATTCATTCTGGGCATTGTATCCTCGCCTGTGAATAATAAACACTGTAGTTCCGTTCTTTTCATTTAAAACGTACTGTTCTGTAATCTTAAATGTATTGCCTCTTTTTATTGCCTGTCCCACAAATCCCGGTTCTGTCGCATACAGGATTATGACACTGTCGTCTTTTAAATGCAACTCTGCTTTTTCAAAAAAGTGAAAATACAGGCTGCGAATCTCTTCTTCCCCTTTCACGGATGTCACCTGAGGCATATCTGTAATAATCTCATCAAATAGATATCCATGCTCAAATTCAAAAAAGTCTTTGTTGATATAATATACGTGTACGCCGGAGCGTTCAGTGTTGGCACGTGCCTTTTCCACTGCTTCGCCAAAAATGTCGATACCGTACATAATTTTTGCAGGCACTGCTTTCTGGCGTTCTATGAGCATCGTTCCCACACCGCAAAAGGGATCCAGAACTTGTGCGTCTTCTTTTAAATATGGGCGTGCCAATTCCACCGTCAGCGCAGCATTGACCGGTGCGATAGAAGAAGCCACAAATTCTTTTCTGTAGGCAAACCGCTTCTGCAAAATGGTATACAACTTTATCATAGGCATAAACGTTCCGTCTTTGCGCTCTAACAGGCGCACTTCAAGCTCGTAATCTGTGATGGAATTGACCAGCCTTCCCTCGGATGCTTTTTCCATTGCATCTGAAATCTTCCTAATATACGGGCCCTTTTTATCCGGTTCAATCCGGCCTTTCAGCTCGATCCGGAATAAAAAAGGAGGTATTCCCTTATGCAGTTCTTCGGCCATTTCATATACTGCTGACGCAAGCATAGTCCCTGCACCGACAGGGTCAGAAACGTAAAGGGGAGCTGTTTTTATAGGAAACAGCAGCTCATGGTACGTCCGTATCGGCAGGACATCTTCTACAGCCACGCCACGGACCCGAATTCCACCGGCGAGCATGGTAATTTCCCCGCCTTCGATCTGTCTTGCCGTAGCCTCTCTCTGGCAGCGGTTTGTCACAAGGATCAGGTCTCGTTTCACCGAATATCCAATAAACTTATGCGTCTGCTTTTTTTCGTATTTCATGACCATAGCCTGCAGCATACGGATTTCATCTGATATATGTTTTTGCTCTTCTTTTCCAAAGTCACTTTGCCGCAGTTCTTCCAGACGCCCTTTCAGCCCGCGAAGAAGAGGCCGATACTCCAGACGTGAAATTGCCTTTAAATAATCGGCACGCACGTACAAAGTATCTTCTTTTTTATAAGCGTCAAAAAGAACCGGAAGCAGATCTTCCGATTCCATCTCGCCTAATATGAGCGCAGCATTTTTACGTACCTTGGGATCCGGGTCATGGAGCAAAGCACATAGCTTTGTGAAATCGCCTCCAAGCAGACATGCAAACATCCGCCGCGCTTTCTCGTCTTTCATCTCATTTCGCAATGCAATGAGATTTGCCCTGACCTCTTTCCCGCTACATATCTTCTGATAATATTCTTTGACCATAATTCTCCCTATATAATTTATTTTTTCGCTTTTTCACGGCATTCCTCAATATATTCCATCACATCATCACGGAATTTTTCCCACTTGTCTTCATGCTCTACGTAATAAAGAGGGCACTCTTTTCCTGTTACATCGTAATGGCGAATGATGTCTTCCCTCTCCAATCCATATTTTTCCACTAAATATGCAGTCAGATGTACGCAGGATTCATAGGTCTCTTCTGTGAAACGCCCCGTTTCATCAATATGGCAGTTTTCAATGGAAATAGAAAGATGATTCATGGAATTGGAAGCATATGCAATCTCTCCGGGCGGCACACACTCAATGATCTCACCCTCAATTCCTATGACAAAGTTGGCACTCATTGAAACATTTTCCAGATCTTTTAAGCTCTCAAAATAGTCATGGTTTTCCTGAGCCGTCGTCATGGGATTGCCGAGGTAATGGATCACTACCTTTTCTATGGCGTCAACCTTGTCCCCCGGTCTGGAATAATCATTGATCGTAAGCAGCTGTTTATCAATATCCGGTTTCGGAACTACATGCAGCTCTTCTTCCGTCTCTGTCTCCACAATCGTCTCCACTTGGATCTGACTGTTGCTCTCCAGCAAAGCATCTACATCTATATCGTCTTTCGGTATCATTTTTAGAAGCAGGTAAATGGCTGCAACCGTCAGCGCGATTGCAAAAATCCATATAAAAATATGATCCCACTTTATCCGTCTTTTTCTGCCGTATCTACTGTTTCTCATAAAAACCTCTACCTAACATAATCATCCGCAGCCTTTAGTATACAACATTTTCTCCTTCTGTGCACTCTTTTTTTGTTTTTCAAGCCGAAAGAAAAGGGAAAACCGCGGTTTATAACTGCAGGATTTCCCTTTCATCTCTGTTTCAACGTTTACTGCTTTTTTGTTTTCGTACCTCTACTGCTCTATGCTGTAGTTCGGTGCTTCCTTTGTGATATGAATGTCATGAGGATGGGATTCTTTCAATGAAGCAGCAGAAATCTTAACAAACTTACCATTCTGCTTCAGGTCCTCAATAGTAGGTGTTCCGCAATATCCCATACCGGATCTGAGGCCGCCAAGGAGCTGGAATACTGTGTCTTCAACACTTCCCTTGTAAGCAACACGTCCTTCAACGCCTTCCGGAACGAGCTTCTTTGCGTTGGTCTGGAAATAACGGTCCTTGCTGCCGTTTTCCATTGCCGCAATGGAACCCATACCGCGGTATACTTTGTATTTTCTTCCCTGATACAGCTCGAATGTTCCCGGGCTCTCATCGCATCCTGCAAACAGGCTTCCCATCATACATACATTGGCACCTGCTGCGATGGCTTTTGTCATATCTCCTGAGAACTTGATACCACCGTCTGCAATGATCGGGATGCCGTATTCTTTTGCCACATTGTAGCAATCCATGACTGCAGTGATCTGCGGAACTCCAATACCTGCAACCACACGTGTGGTACAGATGGATCCAGGTCCGATTCCTACCTTAACAGCGTCTGCGCCTGCTTCAATCAAGGCTTTCGTCGCATCACCGGTAGCAACATTTCCTGCAATGACCTGAAGGTCCGGATAATGCTCTTTGATCATATGCACGCAACGGAGTACATTTGCTGAATGGCCATGGGCACAGTCTAATACTACTACATCCACATGTGCCTCCACCAAAGCAGCTGTACGCTCCAATACGTTTGCCGTAATGCCTACTGCAGCTCCGCACAGGAGACGCCCCTGAGCATCTTTTGCAGAACTCGGATATTTGATCTGCTTTTCAATATCTTTAATAGTAATAAGACCTTTCAGATTGAAATTATCATCAACGATCGGAAGCTTTTCTTTTCTTGATTTTGCAAGAATCTTCTTTGCCTCTTCAAGAGTCACTCCCACTTTAGCCGTGATCAATCCCTCTGAAGTCATGGACTCTTTGATTTTCTTTGAAAAATCTTCCTCAAACAGAAGGTCACGGTTTGTAATAATACCTACAAGTTTGCCATTTTCAGTAATCGGTACACCTGAAATCCTGAATTTCGCCATCAAATCATTTGCATCTGCAAGTGTGTGTTCCGGTGAAAGATAAAATGGATCTGTAATTACGCCATACTCTGAACGTTTTACTTTATCCACCTCTTCTGCCTGCTGTTCAATCGACATATTTTTATGAATGATGCCGATACCACCCTGTCTTGCCATCGCAATTGCCATCCGGTGCTCCGTAACTGTATCCATTCCGGCACTCATCATCGGAATGTTGAGCTGAATTTTCTTAGTCAGCTGAGTGGTGAGATCTACCTGATTCGGGATTACTTCTGAATAGGCCGGCACCAACAGCACGTCATCAAACGTAATTCCTTCGCCAATAATTGTTCCCATTGTGCTTCCTCTCTTTCTGAATAAGGTCTTTCGTATTTTAATTGTGCTTTGAATACATACTCTAACAAATTCGTTTTTCAATGTCAACCATTGTTTGAAAAATTTAGAGGTTTATTTTCTGTCTTTACAGGAGGTTTACTTTTCTCGGAGCGATCCTGCGGATATCATTCAGAATCACATCGTCTAATTCCACTTTGACCATTTCGCGCTTATTCTCTTTATTCATAACAAGAATATAAGCTTTTGCATCGAGATCTCCCGATGTAAAATCTTTCACCTTTGTCTCCTGCTGGTTTTTGTAACAATCAAGCGCATGGGACTTTTCCGGAGCTAAAATTTCCAGCTCCTGCATATCATAGCTGGCGATCCTTTTTCTCTTTTGCTTGGAATAGATTGCATCGATATCCAGCTCCCCATTCACGTACAGATACTCATATTCCACCTCAAGTTTGGGAATAGCAAAAAACCAGGACGCTAATCCCACTGCAACACCCACCAGCATAATAATGGGATGCAGTAAAATTCCCGCTATTATGAGAAAAACGGTCAGGCCGATCAGCACTCCTTTTAAAATTTTATTGCCGATCGGTGTTTTCCTCTGGATCAAGATCTCCCGATACAAATCACTCATTCTTCCATCCTCCAATACGTCATTTGTGTCCTTCGGCATTGCGCCCTTTGCAGCCAACCGGATGATAATACCATAAAAAGATTCTAACATAAATGAGGGTAAACGTCCATCGCTTACCCTCATAAAATTCATTGCGTTTTGTTTTCGCTGTAAAGCAAATGCGCTTTCACATCAATTTGAT
>JALFIB010000037.1 GCA_022776305.1 Lachnospiraceae bacterium | reverse complement strand
GTTTACCAACAGTATCGGTTATCCGGTGGTTCTCCGTCCTGCATATACCCTTGGAGGAAGCGGCGGCGGTATTGCTCATAATTATAATGAGTTGGTGGAAATTCTGGAAAACGGACTCCGTTTAAGCCGTGTGGGTCAGGTGCTGGTAGAACGATGCATTGCCGGCTGGAAAGAGATCGAGTATGAGGTAATGCGGGATGGGGCAGGCAACGTGATCACCGTCTGCAACATGGAGAATATTGATCCGGTAGGCGTGCACACGGGAGACAGTATTGTGGTGGCTCCTTCCCAGACTCTGGGAGATAAGGAATACCAGATGCTGCGTACTTCAGCGCTGAATATTATCAGTGAGCTGAAGATCACAGGTGGATGTAACGTTCAGTTTGCCCTTCATCCGGAGAGCTTTGAATACTGTGTCATTGAGGTGAACCCCCGCGTCAGCCGTTCCTCTGCGCTGGCATCGAAAGCTACAGGATATCCTATTGCAAAGGTAGCAGCCAAGATCGCTCTGGGATACACGTTGGATGAGATCAAAAATGCAATAACAGGAAAGACGTATGCAAGCTTTGAGCCGATGCTGGACTACTGTGTCGTAAAAATGCCGCGTCTTCCCTTTGATAAATTCATCAGTGCAAGCCGCCAGCTGACTACCCAGATGAAAGCTACCGGTGAGGTCATGAGTATTTCGGACAGCTTTGAGGGCGGCTTGATGAAAGCCATCCGCTCACTGGAGCAGCATGTGGACAGCTTGATGTCTTATGATTTTTCAGGATTGAACGATGAGGAACTGATGCATCAGCTGGAGCAGGTGGATGACCGCAGGATCTGGGTGATCGCAGAGGCGCTGCGCCGCGGTATTTCATATGATAAGATCCATGACATCACGAAGATCGATGTATGGTTTATTGATAAGCTAGCGATCATTGTTGAGATGGAACAAGCATTGAAAACACAGGAACTGACAATCGAGCTTTTAAAAGAAGCGAAGAGGATTGAGTTCCCGGATAACGTTATCGCAAGGCTGACAGGTAAAAGCGAAGACGAGATCAAAGCGATGCGTTACGAAAACGGTATCACAGCTGCTTATAAGATGGTAGATACCTGTGCTGCGGAATTTGCGGCAACAACACCATACTATTATTCTGTCTTTGGCAGTGAAAATGAGGCGGAGGAAACCAGCGGTAAAAAGAAAGTCCTTGTTCTTGGATCAGGTCCTATCCGGATCGGTCAGGGTATTGAGTTTGACTTCTGTTCCGTGCATTGTACATGGGCTTTTGCAAAAGAAGGGTATGAGACCATCATCATCAACAATAATCCTGAGACAGTAAGTACGGATTTTGATATTGCAGATAAGCTGTATTTTGAGCCGCTGACACCGGAGGATGTGGAAAATGTAGTCCGTCTGGAAAAACCGGACGGAGCTGTGGTACAGTTTGGTGGGCAGACAGCCATTAAATTGACAGAATCCCTGATGAAAATGGGAGTTCCGATCCTCGGCACTTCGGCAGAAAATGTGGATGCAGCAGAAGATAGGGAATTGTTTGACGAGATTCTGGAGCAGTGCAGTATCCCAAGGCCTTCAGGTGATACGGTATATACTGCAGAAGAAGCGAAAAAAGTGGCAAACCGTCTCGGATACCCGGTACTTGTCCGCCCATCTTATGTCCTTGGAGGACAGGGTATGCAGATTGCCATCAATGATGAGGATGTGGAAAGCTATATTGCTATCATCAACCGGATCGCTCAGGAACATCCGATTTTGGTAGATAAATACCTTGTAGGAAAAGAAATTGAGGTAGATGCGGTCTGTGACGGCGAGGACGTTTTGATCCCTGGTATCATGGAGCACATTGAGCGTGCGGGTATCCACTCAGGCGACAGTATTTCCGTATACCCGGCGCAGAGCATTTCACCGAAGATCAAGCGTGTCATTGAAGAATACACGAGAAAACTGGCCAGATCCCTCCACGTGATCGGACTGATCAATATCCAGTTTATTGTCAGCAACGATGAGGTATTTGTGATCGAGGTAAACCCGCGTTCCAGCCGTACGGTACCATATATCAGTAAAGTGACGGGTATTCCCATTGTTCCACTTGCAACGAAGGTGATCCTTGGAAAGAAGATCCGGGAGCTTGGCTATACGCCGGGACTGCAGCCGGAGGCAGATTATTTCGCCATAAAAATGCCGGTGTTCTCCTTTGAGAAGATCCGCGGGGCAGATATCAGCTTAGGACCTGAGATGAAATCCACGGGAGAATGCCTTGGAATCGCGGCTACATTTGATGAAGCTCTTTACAAAGCTTTCCTTGGAGCCGGGATCAAGCTTCCAATCCATAAGAATATGATCATGACAGTCCGTGATGCCGACAAGATCGAAGCGGTAGAACTTGCAAAGCGTTTTGAAGCGTTGGGATATAACATTTTTGCTACAAAAGGAACGGCAAGGGCGTTGATGGAAGCGGATATTCAGGTACGCATGACTCGTAAGATAGAGCAGGAGTCCCCCAATATCCTTGACTTGATCCTCGGACATGAGATCGATCTTGTCATCGATACACCGTCCCAAGGAGTAGGCCATTCACAAGATGGATTCATGATCCGCCGGAATGCCATTGAGACAGGAGTCAATGTGCTTACCTCTCTGGATACGGCAGAGGCGCTGATCACCAGCCTTGAAAACAATAATATCAATAAGCTGACTCTGGTCAATATTGCGGATATTGCATCTAGATCGTAATGGCATCCTTAGTCATTCACATCATATTATTTAAAAATAACAAAAATTTACAATAAATTTTACGTAATATATCTTGCGTAATTTCCTGATTCACAGTACAATATGTGCGGTTAGATTAATTTAATGCTGGGAATGGCTGCAGTTGTTTATGGGAAATGGGAGGATGCAATGCGGAAAAAGTCGCATATCTCATTAGCGAGATATTTGGTCAGGGAAATGAAATTGGATGGACTTGAAAAGCATAAAAAAGCATTTTATCTGGGTTCGATTTTACCGGATCTCACTCCGAAGATGATCACATCGCCCCATGAGTTTTCTACTTCTTATGACGGACTTCGGCGTACGATACGGAGTATAGCCGCTGAAGAGGTGGAAGAGGAATGGAACGAGAGGGTACTTTGGAGAAGAGTTGGCGTAGTGCTTCATTATGTTGCAGATTACTTTACTTTTCCTCACAATACTTCTTTTAACGGTAATTTAAAAGACCACTGTATATATGAAAGCGAAATGAAGTATTATATGAGGGAGTTTGTCTGGACACCGGAAGCAAAAAGAATTTTCCGTGATGCAAAGAGACGTGCCCATAATATGAAAAATACGGAAGAATTGTTTGCATATATTGAAGAAATGCATAGCTCTTATATGCAGGACATCCATTCCGTAGCAAATGACTGCAGGCAGATTCTATCCCTCTGCGCAACTGTGACAGTTGTATTGGCCGAGTTTGCATGTACAGCACTGGAACTTGGATTTCAGACGGATTATCGTTGTGCATAGGGACGACAGGATAAGTATAAATCATATGGCTGGTAGACAGGCAATTGGTTCTGTTTTACCAGCTTTTTCTTATAGGGTATTTCATTTAACCAGAATTATGAAGTAATTCTTAAGATTGTACAGAACGAGAAATAAGTCTTGTATACGATATTAAGTTTTTGATATACTTTCCCTATAGAAAACGGTGCGGTTATATTACATTTTGGAAACAGCACTGGTGAAAGCGTTTGAACGGAGGTAAAGTATGGGTTTAATAAAAGCTGCATTAGGGGCTGCAGGGGGAACTTTTGCAGACCAGTGGAAAGAGTATTTTTATTGTGAGTCAATGGAATCAGATGTCCTTGTCCAAAAAGGAATGAAAAAAGTTTC
>JALFIB010000025.1 GCA_022776305.1 Lachnospiraceae bacterium | reverse complement strand
TTTAAAATATTATTACTTACGGATCCCACTTTTATTTACATTGTTTTCATACGCAGTTTTAAAACATTTATATTAAACAACTACACAATTTTAAGGAGGAAAACTAATGATTAAAAACAGGCCATTGGACCATATTGGTCTCGCAGTAACAGACGTGGAAGCTGATGCCCTCTGGTATCAGCAAGTGTTAGGTTTTAAAGTGAAAGGGAAATTTTTAAACACAGACGGCAACAATGTCTATTTTCTCACAACAAAAGACGGATTAGTGACTTATGAAATGTATCAAGATAATTCACTTCCCGAAGATGCCAAGGGAAAAATCGATCACATTTCCTATCTTTCCAACGACATCGAAGCTGATTACCAGTATTGTGTCAATGCCGGATACAAAATCTGTACAGACGGAATAGAAGGGATTCCATACTTTTGGGAAAAGGGATGCAAATATTTTAAAATATTAAGCCCTACAGGAGAGCAGGTAGAGTTTTGTCAGGTTCTGTAATCTTGTACATATGAAACTATAGTTTTCTATTTTAAAGGCGGATGCTTCACAGCGATCCGCCTTTTTACGTTCATAACTATTTCATCTATATTCAATTCTTAATTTTCCTTCGATTCATTTGACTTTTCATATAATATGTGATATTATTTTATCTAACATTTTAAATTTCTATTGTTTTCAGCTTCAGAAAAGGCACAGTGCACCGCGTATCTCGATTATAGGACTCACAAAGTGATTCCTATCATATCAAAATATCTATTGTCAGATACCACCTATTTTATTATACTTAAAGGAGAATACATGAATGACGGAAAGCTTCAGTGGCATGACGCATTTGGCGCATGTCTGCAAATAGAACTAGGCGCTGAAGCCTCAAAACTAGAGATTGAAAAAGAGCACCTGTTAGGTCAAAAACCAATGCAGATAGATTTTTTAATTCTCAAAAAGCATCCTAAGGAAAAAATCCAAAAAAACATCGGAAAATTTTTCAAAGAATATAATATTATTGAATACAAATCACCCGATGATTATCTAAGTATCAATGATTTTTATAAGGCATATGGTTATGCTTGTTTTTACCAATCAGCCACTAAGAAAACTGCACAGATTGATGCAAGGGAATTGACAATCTCTTTTGTATGCAATCATTATCCTGTAAAGATGTTGGAACACATCCAATCTGTCCGAGGGATTCAAGTGATACAAATGGATCAAGGGATTTACCAGCTTATAGGAGATCCTATTGCCATGCAGCTGATTATTACGAAACAACTCTCAAAGACGGAAAACTATTGGATGCAAATTTTACGAAATGATCTGAAAGCCGGAGGAGAGATCAAGTCACTGCTCGAACGGTACGAACCACAAAAAAATGATACGAATTATCAGGCAGTCATGGACGTCCTTACCAGAGCCAACTGGGAAATGATGGAGGAGGAAAAAAAATATGTGCGATGCCTTAAGAGAACTGTTTGCCGATGAATTAAAAGAAGCTGGGGAAGCCGGAGAAATCCGCGGCCGTTCTGCCGGAAAAGCAGAGGGACGCATGCAAGGGCTACGTGAAGCTGCTATTAACCTCTCCAACATGGGGATTGATATCAGTATCATAGCCCAAGCTGTAAACATGAAAGAAACGGAAGTCAAAAGCCTGCTGCAAAATACATAAACACTAGAGATACTTGATCTCTACTTCCACTTTTCTTCCCTTTTCCAACGTCATTATGGCATAGCTTGGCCTACGGCCGTCCTGACGCGGAAAAGACAGGCTGCCGGGATTCAGTACAGTCAGTTCCGCATCGCTCTCATCAAGCAAGGGGCGGTGCGTGTGTCCAAACATTGCCACATTGCAGCCATTCGCTTTTGCTTCTTCGACCAGATCGCGCACTCCCACCGATACGTAATAATAATGTCCATGTGTGATCAGTATGCGGCTGTCAGACAATTCTACAATTGAAACTCTGGGCAGGTTGGAAAAGAAATCACAGTTTCCCGCCACGATATAAAGGGGGCAGGAAATCATTTCCCGCATGCGGATCCCGCTGTCTTCCGAATCCCCCAAATGGATCACATGGTCCGGCATACCCTCTTTTGCCAAAACCTTTTGGAAATTTTCTTCATGTCCATGTGTATCACTCACAACAAGTACTTTCATTCTCACACTCAATTCCTTTTTCCCAAATTATTCTCTATTCCAAATGTATCTTTCATTCCAAGATGTATCTTTCATCTCAAGGTGTGTCTTTCTTTCCAAGATACCTTTTTCTATCACAGGTTTTTTACAGATATTTTTCCAGTTTTTCTTTCATTGCCCTTAAGGCTTTTCCCCTATGGCTCAGCTCATTTTTCTTTTCTGGGGAGATTTCTGCAGAAGTACAGCCACATTCCGGAAGATAGAAGATCGGATCATAACCAAAGCCATTCTCCCCTTTTATCTCATAGCCGATGATGCCTTCCATTGTCCCCCGGCTCTCCAGAATCTGTCCATCCGGCAAAGCACAGGCTATGGCACAGACGAAGCGGGCAGTCCTCTTTTCATCCGGAACGCCTGCAAGCTTGTCTATCAGAGCTTTATTTTTTATATCATAAGACGTATCCTCACCCATAAATCTTGCCGAATAAATCCCCGGTGCTCCGTCCAAATAATCTATCTCCAGTCCGGAGTCATCTGCCATAACGATTTCTCCTGTCATTTCCATAATAGCTTTTGCTTTGATGGCGGCATTTTCTGCAAAGCTTTTCCCGTTTTCTTCAATATCAGCCGATATGCCTGCTTCTTTCATCGAAAGGACCGGCACGCCCAGATCTTCCAATATCATGCGGATTTCCCGCATTTTTCCTTCATTTCCCGTTGCAAAGATTATTCTTTTTTCCATCTTTCTATGCTCCTAGTTCTATACTCGTCAAGTGGATATCTACAATCCGCCTCGCTACTCGCTCATAACTGAACAACTGCTTCGCAGTTTATCAGATGGGACTTCCTTTGTGTAAGCCTTCAGGCAAACATTCGTCCCGAATTCCTTTTCCGTTTGCTGCCAATATGAGCCATTTTGGCTTAAATAGCCGTTTTTTCCATCCAGTGTCACATTCTGGGTATATTCGTCAGCCTGATACTCTACTGCTACCGGATTCCACACCCCCGGTGTGGTCATTTTCACGATTACCGCGAACCGTTCTCCCTCAGGCAACCGGATAGGCTCTTCCAGATCAACGGTGTAGTATCCTTCTTCTTCCATGCTCCCTGACTGGAGAAACCGACGGCTCTCAAATGATCTAACACCATCAAAATTTCCGGCAAAATACAGCTCATACAACGCATCCGGAGCAGTGGCATAAAACCCCACTGCTTCAAGACTTTCGTCCCCTTCAGCAGTATACACATTGGCAAACCAGCACATTTCATCGTCATACCCCTGGCTTCCCTGCCAGCCACAGTCGTCTGTCTGGTAAATGTGGTCATAATTGTCCGGCATCTCCACTCTGGTGTAAATGACCCCAGTACTCCCAAGGTTCGCGTCATCATAGGATACGTAAAAAATGCCGTCTTCACCAAATTCTTCTCCCCAGGTGTTGAGGCAGATAAACGCCCCATCCCTGCTTGGGGTTGTTGCAAATAAATCGCGGGAAAACCCATCATCCCATCCCAATATCAAAACGTCATGGTTCTGGATCTCTTCCCCATTATAATAATAAGCGCTGCTTTCTTCCTTATAATAACCGATTTCCGGGGCCGTCGTACTATAATCCATGTAGAGCGAAGTCTGTACCCCGCCATACTGCAAAACTGCCTTTTTTATTTCATCCTCATCCGGATCGTGCAGCACTTGTATTTCCTGCACATGGACAGCCGGAGAAAGCCCCGAGGGAGAATATTCATCCCCGTAAGGATCATCCTGTTCCAGAACGGGCCCCTGCCAGCCGCTTAAATAGGCCATTGCCATCAGGTAATCCCCACCTGTGTCCACATCTGCCGTAAATGCGTTATTCCGCGATAGGTGGTCTGCAGAAAAGACCATTTGCCTTTCCGGAAGCAGAGCTGCTTCTAGGGCAGAAACTGCCGAAAGCGCCCAGCAGGTGCCATATTTCCCCTGATCGCGCACGGTAGGCTTCTTTCCATAATCTCCTGCATACCAGCGCTGCGGAAGGCCTGTAGACGTATCAGAACCCGATACAACTATCTGTCCGGCAAAAAGCAAAACGGCAATAGAAAACGCAGCCATTCTTTTCTTTCGATTCAAATTATTTCCCCGTTTCTCTCTTAGGCGGTTTCGGGCCTAAAAATTGGTAATAATACGTTTTTATCATGCCATTATAGATCTTTCTGTTTTTATCCGCCTTTTTTCCAATATATTTCTCTGCCTGATCATAAGAGGTGATCACATACTCTGACCAAGAATCAAGACGTGAAAATGCTTTCCCGATCTCCCCATAAAGCCCCGGCAGTTTTTCCCGCTCTTCAATACGCTCACCGTAAGGCGGATTTGTGATGATAAAACCGTATTTTTTCGGATGGTTCAGCTCACTCACCGGCCGCCTCTGGAAATGGATCATATGGTCAACACCGGCTAATTTTGCGTTTTCCCGTGCCAGCCGGACCACCTCGCCGTCAATATCATATCCCTGAATATCTGTCTCTACCGAATCATCTATCAGGTCCTGTGCTTCTTCCACCGCATCATACCAGCATCGCTTTTCAATCAGGTTTGTCCAATGTTCAGCCAAAAAAGAGCGGTTCATGCCCGGCGCAATATTGGCCGCCATCATGGCTGCTTCAATGGGAAAAGTCCCGCTTCCGCAGAAGGGGTCAACCAAAATCCTGTCTTGCTTCCACGGAGTCAGCATGATCAGCGCTGCTGCAAGTGTTTCAGAAATGGGAGCTTTTGCTGTCAATTTCCTATATCCCCGCTTATGGAGGGACTCACCGGTCGTATCAAGCCCGATCACAGCCTCATCTTTCATCAAAAAAATCCTAATGGGATAAGATGCCCCGTCCTCTTTAAACCAATTCGTATGGTATACAGTTTTTAAACGTTCTACAATGGCTTTTTTTACGATAGACTGGATATCTGATGGGCTGAACAGTTTACTCTTTACAGAGGTCGCCTTGGCAACCCAGAATTTTGCATCTGCGGGTAAATACTCCTCCCACGGCAATTCTTTCGTCCGTTCAAAAAGTTCATCAAAGGTTTCAGCATGCACGCTTCCCACTTTCAAAAGAATCCTTTCTGCGGAACGAAGAAAGACATTTGCAATGGCAATGGCCTCTGCATCTCCCCGGAAAGCCACCCGGCCATCTTCCACACAGCTGATCTCATATCCCAAATCTATAATCTCTCGTTTCAGCACGGCCTCCAACCCAAAGTGGCAGGGCGCAATCAGTTCATATATTCTTTTCATAAAGTTATTTCCTTTACTGTATGTCCCTCAAAATCACGGATCGTAAATACACCGTCCTCCAGAACCGCGTATGTTGGCGGATTTCCGTTTTTAGGAATGGAAACGGAACCGGGATTCAAGATCAGGATACCATCCTTTTTCTCGGCCCGCAGCACGTGTGTATGGCCATGAAGCAGTACATCCCCCTGCTTCATCGGCGGAAGATTGTTTTCATGATACACATGCCCATGGGTAGCGTAAATCACCTTATCCCCGCTAAACAGCAGCATATAGTCTGCTAAGACAGGGAATTCCAGCACCATCTGGTCCACCTCTGCCTCACAGTTTCCACGCACCGCATAAATCTCATTCTTTCTATCATTCAACATCCGGATCACTTCTTTGGGGGCATATTCTGCCGGAAGATCGTTGCGCGGTCCATGATACAAAACATCTCCCAGCAGAACCATGCGTTTCGCCTCTTCTTTTTCATACACATCCAGCAGTTTTTTACAGTAATATGCCGAGCCATGAATATCTGATGCAATTAAAAGCTTCATGTTTTCCTCCTTATGTATCTTCATCTTCCTATTATCTTAATGCCCGCAAGCCTTTCTTGTCAATCGTTATATGCTTCCTTTTTACCGCGATAGGCTCTAAAACCGCCCACAACGCTTCTCGTCTTGTATCCCTTTTTCTCCAGCTGCCTTGCCACCGCCATGCTTAACGCTCCGCGTTCACAGTACAAGATAATCGTCTCATCCTTTCGTCCCAACAGCTGGTTTCCAAACACCCCCTGCGGCACATTCACTGCGCCCGGTACGTGGCTTCGCAGATAATCCTTACGCGGGCGCAAATCTATAATCAAAGTACTCCCTATTTTGGCGTACCATTCAAGTTCCTTTGCTGAGATTGTTTCCATAACAGCCAAAACCCCTTTTTTCTATCATATGATAAAATGCAAAAAAGGAGATGCTTCTGCATCTCCTTTTCATGGGAACACATTGTTTAAAAGTCAGCCTCTGATTCCCCGTAGCTGCTGGTTGTATTCTTCGAATTGCTTGCATCCCGGCAGTTCTTTGTATTTTTACTTGTGTAGGAATTCGATGCACCATCATTCTTCGTATTCTGTGAATTCATGCTGGTGGTTTTGCTCTGGGTATTTGTACCGCCGGATTTGCTCTGAGTGTTCGTACTCCCTGCTTTACTCTGGGTGTTCGTGCCGCCGGATTTGCTCTGAGTGTTTGAACTGCTGGTTTTATTCTGGGAGTTCATGCTTTTTGATGATTCTGTATTTTCCATATTGTTTGCATTTCTAGCCATGGTCATAGCCTCCTGTTTCTTTATTTTTATTACATCGTTATTGTTCCAATAAACTTTCAAATTATGTATTGCAATTTTCTGGAAATTATATTATAATCATCACTGTAAAAAGAATTTACCCTTCAAAACAATTTTTTTTACAAACCCCTTATTAATTATTTATACTCCCCTCGGAACAGCAGGTAGCTCCCCTACCTGCTGTTTCATTTTTCCTATTTATGATCTGCCGGGAAATCATAACCACCCTGACGTCTTACTTCATCCATGATTTGAAGGGTAACTCTGGAAGCGGCAATATAAGCATCCGCAGCTTTCTCTCCCCTGCAGATTCGGATAAACTCTTCAATCTCATAATTCATACCAAAATCCGGTGCAGGGAATTCCTTTGTCTCCCGTGTACCATCTCTCCAAATAATCTCCATATGTTCAAAAGAACCCACCGGTGAGACAAGAATCGTTGCCTTCTCACCCTGAATCACATTGGAAAGCGGTTCACCGGATACCTTAGAATAAATACATTCACCGATCAAGTCTTCATATTCAGCCAGCACAGCACCATGGCTGTCAATACTGCCCGGAATGATCTTTGTCAGCGCCAGAATCCGCGAAGGCATGCCAAACATTTTTGCCATGGCTCCGATGGCATAGCATCCGATATCCATGATGGCGCCATTGGACAATTCCCGGATAAAAGCATTCTCAATAATCCCTTTTTTAAAATTATTATACCGCGAAGAATACTGGCACATATAAAAAGTAGCATGGCGGATCGGCCCGATCTCAGGAAGCATGCTTTCCACATATTGATAACCGGGTGTGTACCAAGGACGCATAGCCTCCAGTAAAACCACGCCGCTGCTTTCTGCCGCCGCGTACATAGCTTCCATTTCCTGATAATTCGAACACATCGGTTTCTCGCAGAGCACATGCTTGCCGGCTTTCAAAATAGAAATTGCCTGATCTGCATGGCAAGAATTGGGACTTCCGATATAGACCGCGTCTACCTCTTCACAGGCTGCCATTTCCTCCACAGAAGTAAAAATCTTCGATACGCCGTGTAAAGCAGCGTATTCCCGTGCACGTTCCTCACTGCGGGAATATACGGCAGCCAGCTCAAATTCCGGCACTTTCTTTCCATTAAGCAGAAACCGGTCTGTAATAAAATTCGTGCCAATCACACCAAACCGTAATGTTTTCATCCTTTTCCTCCTCCATCTCGTATGTATATCACGAAAAGCCTTTCCCTAACGGGACGTTTTAATATAGCCATAAATATGCTTTTATCCAAAAAGGAACTATTTTAGTCAATATCTAAACTAAAACAGTTCCCTTTTATGATCTCATTTTTTAATTAATCCTGCTCGCTCTGGGCCTCGCCGCCGCCATAAATAAAGTCATGCAGCTTCTCGATGGTCGGCTCCCAATCCGGAACCAGCATGCCCTGACCTTTGACACTGATTACATCGTACATATCATCATACGGGATACGATCCATCTCGAACTTGTACTCCAGCATCTCCGGAAGCTCCGGAATCATACTCCAGATCTCTGTCTCAGGAATATTCGTTGTCACATGTCCCAGAATCGCCTGCATCTTCTCTGTCATCTGTGCCACAGACATCTGTTTGATCTCTGCAAGTATCTGCTGCATCAGATAACGCTGGCGCTCTGTACGCTCATAGTCAGAATTACCTACATAACGGTTGCGGGCAAATGCTACAGCCTGTACACCGTCGCAGTGGACGTACCCGCCTTCTGATGGGATCTGGTGCTCATATCCGTCGATCTCCATTAAATTACACATATCCAAAATATAGCCGTTAGCCACTTCAGCCTCTTTCGCGCTGACCTCCAGGTCAACTCCGCCAATAATATCGATAATATCAATCAAATCAAAGAAATCAACTGCCGCATAACGATCAACTTTTACTTTATACGTATTGGTAACTGTCTCGCAGAGCAATGGTCCTGCTCCCCAGGCATACGCTGCGTTCAGCTTGTCATATCCTTTTTCCGGAATATCCACATACGTATCTCTCATCAGCGAAACCATCGTCACCCTATTGTCTGCTTTATTAAGGGAGACAAGGATCATCGCATCAGAGTTTCCGTTCCATGACTTGTCTCTTCTATCCACACCTACAAGAAGAACATTGTAAATATCTTCATCTGACACTGTCAGCTTGTCAGAAAGACTGCTCATCTTACTGTGGATGCTGTCCAGCTCATCCGCTGTAACCTTTACGCCCTTCAGTCCATCCTCATCTGTTTCATATTCTGTCTCTTCTTCACCGGATGCCTGCGCCTGCGCCTCTTCTGCAGCCTGCGCTTCTTTCGCTTTTTCTTCCATCACATAATCCGGCAATGTCTCCAATACTTTTACATCATCGTCAGCCACATAATTGATGCTGCTGTAAAGATCATGCCCCATCTTGTAAATCAACCCGCCGCTGATAAACACAATTCCAAGTACAATGCAAAAGCTGATAGCAAATACTTTTTTCGTATTCATACCGGTCTTTTTGCGCTTGTGATCGTTCTCGTGATTGTTTCTTCCATTCATATACTGGTTTGAATGATCATCTCGATTTCTTGGCATTTTGAAACCCCTCCTGAATCCGTTGCTTCCTATCTTTTCACCTCATGCACACAGAATCTCTCTTGGAAATTCATAAACAACCGTTTTTCCTAAAACGATAAAAAAAGCTTTCCAGTCACACCGGAAAGCTTAGTGCGGAGAAAGGGACTTGAACCCTCACGATATTGCTACCACAGGCACCTGAAGCCTGCGCGTCTGCCAATTCCGCCATCTCCGCGTCTCTCTGTGTTTGCATCGCTGCAACTCACAGTCATTATAATACTATATGCTTTCCTAAATGTCAACACCTTTTTTAAATTTTTTCAATTTTTTCATAAAAATATTTTATTCAAATTTTTTCAAATTTTCTGTTGACATTTTTTCAGTTCACTGCTATAATTCTTTTTGTTCGCGGAAGTGTCGGAATTGGCAGACGAGCAAGACTAAGGATCTTGTGATCAATGCGATCGTGTGGGTTCAAGTCCCATCTTCCGCAGTAAGATAAGACCAAGAGTACAGAACAAAG
>JALFIB010000018.1 GCA_022776305.1 Lachnospiraceae bacterium | reverse complement strand
AGGACGGACGAAATGTGGACGCAGATAGGTGTGCACCTGTCACATTTTGTTGAAATCTATGGGATGAAGTAAGTTGAAAGATCAAGCCATAATTAACTAACAAACAGATGAATGACAGGAATTTTAAAACTATTAGGTGATTTTAAGTTCCAGAATTGGAAAAATCGGAATTGGCTTATATTTGGGACTTTGAAAAGTATTTGCAAAGAATAAAGAAGCAGTAGTTATGTAGTGATCACAAAGATAGAAGGAGTACAGTCCGCCATTGTAAGAGGAACTGTGATTTGGAGTCTTGTAGTGATTACACTGGCATATTACATGATCAGGTATCGGGGAATATCCATGCTGGTATATTTTCTATATATGCTTCATCAAAGAAGATGGGAAGGGAAGGATACATTATGAAGAAACGTATACGACAATATATAGGGTTACTTTCAGCAGTGCTTGCTTATTATGCTGTTCATGAAGGAGCACATCTGATTTATGCACTTTCTATCGGGGTATTCCGTCAGATTAACTTTATGGGAATCGGTATGCAGATTGGAATATATGAGGAACGAATGAGTGACATTGGGCTTGGTATTTTTTGCAGTGTTGGTGTTGCGGCGACAATGATAACAGCTTATGTGCTGACATTGACATCAGCTCAAATTTGTAAGGCCAAATCTAAAACCTTTAAAGCATGCATGTATTATATTACGATTGCCATGCTGCTGCTTGATCCGCTGTATTTGAGCATATTGTGCGGATTTTTCGGCGGTGGTGATATGAACGGGATTGCTCTTTTGCTTCCCAAGTGGCTGGCCAGATCTTTCTTTGGAGTGTTATTGGTAATAAACTGCGTGATGTTTTGGAAGGTGGTTCTTCTCAAATATAAGGAAGCATTTGTAGAACAATGAATTTCCGTAAAGGTCGCCAAAACTTAATGCTACCGTCTGGGCATTGTAAGTGGCAAGACGGCTTTTGCTCTCCTTTACCGCCATGCTGCACCGTATTCCAAGCATTTAGTTCTGCAAAATGAGGCTTGGAAGGAAAAAATGAACATGGAATATAAGATTAGATTAGTAGCTGAAAATGAAGATGGAAGCCCTGAACTTTTGCGTATGCCTTAAGCTGTTTGATGATATGGCTTGTGGCGTTTCGCAAACGCCTAATAAAAAAGAAAAGAGAGTGAGGAAACTACTATGAAAGAATTGATTGCCTGCTGCGGCTGGACTGCGAGACCTGCGATGCCCGCATAGCTACACTGAATAATGACAACGCCCTCCGGGAAAAGACTGCGAAACTCTGGAGCGAGCTCAACGGAGTTCTCATTACACACGATATGATAAACTGCCTGGGCTGTCGGACAGAGGGAGTCAAGACGCCGTTTTGCGACAAGTTGTGTCCTATCCGCCAGTGCATCTTGAAAAAAGGTCTTTCCACCTGCGGCGACTGCCCGGAAAGGGAAAGCTGCCCCACAGTGGGAGCGGTGTGGAGCAACGATCGGGAGGCAAAGGTGAGGTTATGTGGCCGCTCATGACCGAAACGCCTAAAACACACATAATTTATGGGAGGAAATCAACATGAAACAGCAAAAATTTTTCGGCATCATCCTTGGCGTCTGCGCCCTTATGACCCTTGCCGGGTGCGCATCTACGTCCACCTTTGACGGCAGCAGAGTAAAGAATGCGGATTCCTATCAGTTGGACATCAAAACCATGAACTGCACAGACACCCACACCCTAGAGTTGAAGCAGGGCGACACGTTCAAAATTCAATTTGAGACGGAAAATGGCAATACTACAAGGGGTATACAATCGTTTACGAAATACGTCAGGATGCTATCCGAGTACATGAGGTGTATAACCAGCATCGAATTTTCATACGTACATACAATCGACCTTAGGAAAAAATGCAGAGTATTACTAAGATAAAAAAGTAATACTTTAGTAATAAAAATTGTGAAAACTATTTAGCCTGCAAATAAAAAGTCAAGGATAAATTGAAGAACATTGAAAATTTTATACAGGTTAAAAATTGGGTATCGAAATAAGACCACCACACTAGTGCTGGTCTGAAAATATTAGTGGATAATTAAGATTCTCAAAGAGA
>JALFIB010000301.1 GCA_022776305.1 Lachnospiraceae bacterium | reverse complement strand
ATAGTAGGAATCTTCTCTCCCGATAAAGTAGTAACGCTTTTGGGCGGAAAAGATGAGATTGTAGCGGTGGGGACTCCCTATACGCGCATCTTTCTCATGTTTGCGCCCTTTTTTATGTGGAATTACGTCTGGTGTGCTTTTGTCCGGAATGACGGAGCCCCATCCCTTGTGATGGTTGCCACGCTGGTCAGCAACTTTTTTAATATAGTCATGGATTACGTATTGATGTTTCCTATGGGACTTGGAATGGCAGGGGCAGCTCTTGCCACCGCAGTCTCTCCGGTTTTAAGTATTGCCGTCTGCAGTTTCCACTTCCTCACAAAAAAGAATACGATCCGATTCAGGAGTGGCCGTCCGTCACTGAAGAAACTGGTCCAGTCCTGCCAGCTGGGGATCTCCTCTTTTATAGGGGAACTGTCCTCCGGCGTCACGACGATGGTGTTTTCCTAAAAATGTTGGTCTTATCTGTAAAAACATGTGGTTGCTAATTGTGTCCGGACAAGGTAAAATAACAGTATTACGATAACGGATATGTGGAGGGAACGAAGATGATTTTTGATACACATGCCCATTATGATGATGAAGCTTTTGATGAGGATCGGGATGAATTGCTTTCTAAATTGCCGGAGTCGGGAATTGCAGGTGTTGTGAATGTGGGAGCATCACTGCGTGGTATCGAGGACAGCCAGAAGCTTGCTGAGAAATACCACTATATCTATGCTGCAGTGGGAGTGCATCCGGATGAAGTTGGTTCACTGGACGAGGAAAAGATGAAATGGATGTATGAATTGTGCAGGAAACCAAAAACAGCGGCAGTGGGTGAGATAGGCCTAGACTACCATTGGAATAAGGAGACCCATGAATGCCAGAAGGAATGGTTTATCCGGCAGCTTCAGATGGCGAAGGAGGTAAAGCTTCCGGTGAATATCCACAGCAGAGAAGCGGCGCAGGATACGTATGATATAATCAAACAGTACCACGCCGGTACCACTGGAGGGATCATCCATTGTTTTTCTTCCTCGGCTCTGATGGCCTTGGCCTATGTCCGGCTGGGATATTATATTGGGATCGGCGGTGTGGTGACCTTTAAAAATGCGCGGGTGATCAGGGAAGTGGTGGAGGCCGTTCCTCTGGAGCGCATTGTAGTGGAAACAGATTGCCCATACCTTGCTCCGGTTCCTAATCGGGGAAAACGTAATTCTTCCCTGAATCTTTCTTATGTGATCAAGGAAATTGCCGATATCAAGCATCTGGACCCGAAAGAGGTGGAGGAAGCCACATATTGGAATGCCCTCAGGGTGTATCCGAAAATATACCGTGAAATGTGCATGCAAGGCAAGGGCAGCCGGAAAAACCAGTGATAGAGCTTTGCATTTACGGCAAGGACAGCCAGAAAAAGCAGTGACAAGGCTTTACATTTATGGTAAGGAAAAAATAGAGAACGAAACGGAGAATGACATGGAGAAGCTTTCAAATCCGCAGAAAACAATCGAAGTGATACAAAAGCACGGCTTTGGTTTTCAAAAGAAGTTCGGGCAGAATTTTTTGATCGATGGACGGGTGCTGGACAAGATCATTGCAGCGGCAGAGATCACACAGGATGATTTTGTGCTGGAGATTGGCCCGGGAATCGGGACACTTACCCAGTGCCTTGCGGAAGCTGCAAGGGAAGTGACTGCAGTGGAGATTGACCGGAACTTGATCCCTATTCTGGAGGAGACTCTTTCAGAATACAATAATGTGTCGGTTCTCAATCAGGACGTGTTAAAGACGGATATAGGTGCGATCGCCCGGGAAAAAAACGGGGGCCGTCCCATTAAGGTTGTGGCCAACCTGCCATATTATATTACCACCCCCATCATTATGGGATTGTTTGAGAGCAATGTTCCCATTGACAGCATTACAGTTATGGTGCAAAAAGAGGTGGCGTTGCGTATGCAGGCTGGACCGGGGACGAAGGATTATGGTGCATTGTCGCTGGCGGTACAGTATTATGCCGAACCTTATCTTGCGGCCAATGTACCTCCCAACTGTTTTATACCCAGACCGAACGTGGGCAGTGCAGTGATCCGGCTGAAAAAATATGAAAAGCCACCGGTGCAGGTGCGCGACGAAAAGCTGATGTTTCGCCTGATCCGTGCCTCCTTCAACCAGCGGAGAAAAACATTGGTGAACGGTATCAAAAATTCAGCGGAGCTTTCTTTTTCCAAGGAAGAGGTTTTGGAGGCACTTTCGCGTGTACAGCTTTCAGAGAATATCAGGGGAGAGGCTTTGACACTGGAGCAGTTCGCTGCCCTTTCTGATGCGCTTGGTTAACACTACCACGAAAATAAATCTGGATAGAGAAAATACAGCCGCTAGGGGGGAATAGAATATATGGTAAAAGAAGAACGTTTCACTTTTACGTCAAGTCAGGGCAGCGTTCAGATCCATGGCATGCGGTGGATCCCGGAGGAACCGGTCAAAGCTGTCTTTCAGATCTGCCATGGCATGTCTGAATACATAGAAAGATATCGCGGTTTTGCCAATTATCTTGCGGGTCAGGGGATCGCGGTAGTGGGCCATGACCATCTGGGACATGGGGACTCTGTCTCCTCCAAGGAGGATTATGGCTATTTTGCAGAGAATGACGGGAATAAATTTCTGCTTGCCGATATTCATAAAGTGGTTCGGATGACAAAAAAGAAGTACAAAAAAGTTCCGTATATTATGTTGGGACACAGTATGGGGTCATTTTTGGTGAGACAGTATCTGTGCATGCACGGTACGGAGCTTCAGGGTGCGATCATCTGTGGTACAGGATATTATTCCTATCCTATGACAAAGTTTGCCATGCTGCTGGCTAAATCAGAATCAAAAATGCGAGGCTGGAAGTTTCGAAGCGGCCTGCTGTGGTGGATGACTTTTGGAAATTATAATGCCAGATTCAGGCCTAACCGCACGGATTCAGACTGGCTGTGCAGGGATGAGGAAGTGGTGGATACATACATCAAGGATCCAAAATGCGGTTTCGCATTTACTTTGAACGGGTATTACAATATGTTCCTCGGCATGTCAAAGATCGTTCGAAAAGAGTATTTACAGAAAATGCCAAAAGACCTTCCGGTATTTTTCATTTCAGGGGACCAGGATCCCGTGGGAAATTTCGGAAAGGGCGTGCGCCGGGTGGCACAGCTTTTTGATGAAAATGGAATGGAAAATGTGGAATTCCGCCTTTACAAGGATGACCGCCACGAACTGCTCAACGAGCTGGATAAAGAGCAGGTGTATGGGGATATTACAGATTGGCTTAGAAAAAACGGATTGGTACCATAAGTAAAAAGAGACGAGATGCGAAAAGCGCATCTCGTCTCTTTGTGTGCCTTGCGGCGTATATCGCTAAAGGATCACATAATTATGATATCTGTAATACGTTTGTTTTTTTGAAATCTTTTTTCATATCGAAGGATATCACGAAGGTATTTCCTGCGATATAGAAGGTATTGTCAATATAGAGCCCCCGTAAGGTATCATAGGATACTTGGTCCAGCAGCATATCGGAGTAGAAATCATAGACCAATTTGCTTTGGAAGCCTTCTTCTTCATCGTAGGAGAAGAGCAGGTACCGGTTGTCACAGAAGAAACCGATCAGGTTTTTCTCCGGGTCCACAAGGATGGATTTGTAGGATTCGATTGCAGGGCACCAGGTGATGCCGGGAATGACAAACCGGCTTACTTCTGTTACATTTGACGGGTCGGAGATATCAAACATGGAAAGCTTCAGTCCTGTCACGACGCCTGTCTCTTCATTCGCTTCATATCCGATGCCAAGCAGCATGTTTTCACCGTAAAAATGCAGATAGGAGGAGAAACCGCTGACCTTCAGTTCACCAAGGATCTTTGGATCGGATGGGTCAGACAGATCTACAGAAAAGAGAGGATCGGTCTGGCGGAAGGTGACGAAGTACCCGGTATCCCCGAAAAACCTTGCAGACCGGATGGTTTCATTGTCTGCCAGTCCGTCTAAGGATCCAATCTGACGCATATCTTTATCCAGAACATAGAGGGCATTGTGCTCTTCCCAGTTTTCTTCATAATATTTCCCGGTAAAATTACTTGCCATATCACGGATCGCATTGAATTCGTCTCCCGTATAGGTGGTAACCACACGGAGGTTGCCGTCATATTCATTCATGGAGAAGGAATCATTGAGGTATCCTTTTACACTTCCGGCAGCAACTCCCACGATCTCCCCATCGGAATAATGGAATTTCGTGATCTCTGTCATGACAGGATTCGATGTATACCTCTCATTTGCAATGTAGATATTCCCGGTGCTGACGTAATACATAGATGCGCCGGACACCAAAATCTTGCTGTCAAAGACTGCAGCCGGATCATCAGCATCAACGGATGAAATTACAAGGTAGGCACTGTCGTTTAAAGAATCCGGCAGGTACGTATCCTCTGCCGCAGCTTTCGTGCCGTTGATCCGGGGCATAATGATGCTATTTTCATAAGTATCCTGAATATCAGGATAATAGCTGGTAAACAAATATACAAAGGAACCGTTTTTCCTCGAGGTCTCAAAAGAACCGTCCTGTGTCACAGTGCCTGCGAGTACAGGGGAAGCAGGATCGGAGATATCATAGGTGAGCAGTTTTGTCTGGCGGCCGGAAGAGGTATAGTAAATATCATCCTCACTGTCAAGGGAGGTGATGTACTCGCTGATGATAATTTGCAGTGTGGTGCCATCCAGATACATTTCATGGATCGCTACATCAGAGGAAGCATCGATGGAAGTAATACTTACTGTCTCAGGTGATTTTTTGTCTGCTTTGATAATAGCGAAAGACAAGTCTTTCCGCAGGATATAGATGTATGTCCCATCGGTTTTGACGATATCTCCCTCATCAACGCCTATTTCCTGAATATTCGTCTGGGAAAACCCGGTTCCCTTTCCGGTATCATAGGAGCGGGCGAGGCTGTTTCCTGTGTCCATTGTAGATTCCTCTGCTGCAGCATCCATAGAGGAGGGGCTGACAGCGAGATCCATGGTTGTATAGGTGTACTTATAATTCTCATAGTAGTCAGAGATTGCCTTATAGATCTCTTTTTCATCTTTCGCGTAAGGAAAGGCTTCTGTGTAGCTTTCTGTTTTCGAAGCTTCTGTTTTGTTTTCCTGTAAAACTGCTTCGTCGGAAGAGGAATTTTCCATTAAAGTATCCGTAGATAGCTTTTGGGGCTGTCCGGTAAGACGGGGCAGCTGCAAAAGGGCTGCCAAAGCCAGTACGAATACTGCTGCAATACTCCCGTAACGGACAAAGCGGTAAATGGGCTTTGCAGTTTTTTTCCGGCGGCTGTTTACCATTTTTTCAATGGAATCAGGACTTAAGGAATCAGGCGGCGTGAGGCTGTCTGCGTCTTTTTTAATTTTTTCCAATAAATCTTTTTCAGTCATCATAATCTCCTTTCTGGACACACGGTTAAGAAAGCATACTTTCCAGTTTTTTCAGCGCCCGGCTTTGGCGGGATCGCACGGTGTTTGCATTCATTCCCAGCTGTTTTCCGATTTCCTGACTGGAATAGCCGGCAAAAATATTCATGGACAGAATCAGCCTGTCCTCATCCGGAAGCGAGGTAAAAGCGCGCCGGAGATCTGTCTGCTCACACAGGTCATTTGCATCTCTTTGGGGATCAGCTATTTGATCCGTCTGCCCCTCCTCCAGAGCGGAAGGGGCATTGGCATACCTGCGTATGTGGCGGCTGCATTTGGCTGTCAGGATACGGAAAATCCATGGTTTAAAAGCGTTTATGTCCCGAAGTGAATGTATTTGGTGAAAAGCGTCAAGGATCGTTTCGCTGACGGCATCCTCGGCATCCTGCTTGTGGTGCAGGGTGTACACGGCGAAACGGTATAGATCCAGATAAACAGATTCATATAACTGGGCAAACGCATGGGCATCCCCCTTTTTGGCCAGACGAATCAGTTCTGTTGGCGTATTCATAATCGACTCCCTCCTTCTTTGTATGAGTTGCCCGACAAATTTTGCATGAGTTGCCCGACAAATGAGCCTAACATCGATTTTTCGTGCTTCGCACTCTCAAAATCGAAGGCTCTTTGTAGAATAAGTGTAAAAAAATCCCTGTACTGTTGCAGGGATTTTAAAAAATTTGTAACTTTCAGAG
>JALFIB010000294.1 GCA_022776305.1 Lachnospiraceae bacterium | reverse complement strand
TTCTGGGCTACCATGGGAGGAAGTGCGTTCGGAATCCTGATCGGACAGAAGCTCCTGCCCTGGGTGATCATCAACGCATACGGGATCATTTATTTATATCTTCCGAAAATGCTGATCCCTTATGATTGGAGTTCTACTTTGGTGGCGGCCGGGGCTGCGCTGTTTTGTACCATTGGTGCAACATTCATGTCCTGCTGGAAGGAACTGTTGTCTGTGCCTGCACAGCTTATGAGGCCTCCTGCACCAAAAGAAGGAAAACGTGTGATTTTGGAGTATGTACCATTTTTATGGAAGAGGCTGAGTTTCTCCTGGAAATCTACAGTCCGCAATCTATTCCGCTACAAGAAACGTTTCCTCATGACCATCATCGGCATCGGCGGATGCATGGGGCTTTTGATCGTGGGATATGGGCTTCAGGATTCCATCATGGACATCGGAATCCTTCAATATGAAGAGCTGCATCTTTATGATGCTATGGTAATTTTGGATACAGACGCCTCCGAAGCAAAGCAGGATGTGCCAAAACAATTAATTGCGGAAAATGAAAAAGTTACAGATTATAAGACGTTCTATATGCAGCAAAAAGATATCCGCACAGATGGGACATCAGATAAAGAATGGTCTGTATACGTTTACGTGCCGGAAGACTTAGAAGGCATCGAGGACTTCTTTACTTTCCGTGACAGAGAAACGAAAGAAGAGTACCAGCTGACAGATGAAGGAGCCATTATTTCAGAAAAAGTGGCGGATAAACTGGATATCCATCCGGGGGATGTGATTAAATTAAAACGCGACGGCGAGGCGGACGTAGAAATTCCTATCGCAGCTGTCTGTGAAAATTACTTGTCACATTATCTGTATATGACACCGACACTGTATGAGAAAGTGTACGGGGAAACGCCGCAATACAATTGTGTATTCCTTAAGAGTGATGAAGAGGAAGAAGTAATTGAGGAGATTGGTGAGGAGCTTCTTGCGCAGGATGCGGTTTTGAATGTTACTTACACAGGAACCATGGCAGAACAGATTGACAGCATGATCGGAGCTATGGATATAGTTATGATCGTCCTTATCGTTTCCGCAGGAATGCTGGCCTTTGTCGTATTGTACAATTTAAATAACATCAACATCAATGAACGGCGGCGCGAGCTGGCAACCTTGAAGGTACTGGGATTTTATGACGGGGAAGTAGGGGCATACGTTTACCGGGAAAATATCCTCCTGACGATTTTCGGAATGGCCCTTGGAGTGTTTATCGGAAAACTGCTCCATGCGTACATTATTACCACTGTTGAGGTAGATTCCTGTATGTTTGGCCGTAATATCAATCTTGACAGTTTCTTTTATGCGATACTGTTTACCATTGTATTTTCCGTCATCGTAAACTTCGTCATGTACTTTAAATTAAAGAAAATTGATATGGTAGAATCTTTGAAGAGTATTGAGTAAAACATTGTGAAAAAGAAAGCTGGTTTGTTATAGAAATAACTGGACGAATACAGGAAAAAAGTGTATGATAAAAGAAGCAAAACGCACTGAAATGTGGAGGAGAAAGCTATGTTAGAGGAACTAAAAAAACGGGTATATGAAGCGAACATGGAGCTCCCCAAAAGAGGCCTTGTTACATATACTTGGGGAAATGTCAGTGAAATCGACCGCGAGACCGGCTATTTCGTAATCAAACCAAGCGGTGTGGATTATGAGCTGCTTACACCGGACGACATGGTTGTGATGGATCTGGAGGGAAACAGGATTGAAGGAAAGTACAAACCGTCATCCGACACTGCCACACATGCCGAGCTGTATAAAGCATTCCCGGAGATAGGCGGAGTGGTTCATACGCATTCACCATGGGCGACTTCCTGGGCTCAGGCAGGCAGGAGTATTCCTTGCTACGGTACGACACATGCAGATTACATGTATGGTCCGATTCCCTGTGCACGAAACCTGACAGAAGAAGAGATCAACGGTGAGTATGAAAAGAACACAGGACTTGTGATCATTGAGACTTTCAAGAAAAATGACATCAATCCGGTTTACGTTCCGGCGGTTTTGTGTGCAAACCATGGGCCGTTTACATGGGGAAAAGATGCCGCTGAGGCAGTTCACAACGCAGTAGTTTTGGAAGAGGTAGCAAAGATGGCTGCTCAGACTGAATTAATCAATCCAAAGGTTGCTCCGGCACCGGATTGTATTAAAGAAAAGCATTTCATGAGAAAGCATGGAGCAAATGCTTATTATGGACAATAAAAGAAAGGAAAGGAACTAACCATTATGACGACACTGGAATTACAAAAAATGGCGAACGAAGTTCGTAAAAGTATTGTGACAGGCGTACACAGCGCAAAGGCCGGACATCCGGGCGGATCCCTTTCAGCAGCAGACCTGTTTACATATCTCTATTTTGAAGAGATGAATATTGATCCGAAGAATCCCACAGATCCGGACAGAGACCGTTTCGTTCTTTCAAAAGGACATACGGCACCGGGTTACTATGCAGCTATGGCACATAGAGGATATTTTCCGGTAGAAGAGATGGTGACACTCCGCCACATCGGTTCCCACCTTCAGGGACATCCCTGTATGCAGCACCTTCCGGGCGTTGATATGTCTTCAGGTTCTCTCGGACAGGGCATTTCTGCAGCAGTAGGCATGGCTCTTTCAGGCAAAATGGATGGAAAGTCCTATCATGTATATACTCTTCTGGGCGATGGCGAGATTCAGGAAGGACAGGTTTGGGAGGCAGCTATGTTTGCCGGACACAGGAAACTGGACAACCTGACGGTTATCGTTGACAACAACGGCCTCCAGATCGACGGAAACATTGCTGATGTATGTTCTCCGTATCCGATCGACAAAAAGTTCGAAGCATTCAATTTCTATGTGATCAACGTAGCGGACGGAAACGATATGGAGCAGCTGGCAGCTGCATTTGCTGAGGCAAAGACAGTGAAAGACAAACCGGTAGCTATCATCATGAAGACAGTAAAAGGTAAAGGAGTATCCTTTATGGAGAATCAAGCATCATGGCATGGTACAGCTCCGAATGATGAGCAGTATGCAATCGCTATGGCAGACTTAGAGAAAGTGGGGGAAGCATTATGTCAGAAGTAAAGAAAATTGCGACAAGAGAGAGTTACGGTAAGGCTCTTGCAGAATTAGGTGCGGAGCACGAAAACCTTGTAGTTCTTGATGCTGACCTTGCAGGAGCTACAAAGACAGCTACATTTAAAAAAGCATTTCCGGAAAGACACATTGACTGTGGTATCGCAGAGTCCAATATGGTAGGTATCGCAGCAGGTCTTGCTACCACAGGAAAAGTTCCTTTTGCAAGTACATTTGCAATGTTTGCAGCAGGAAGAGCATTCGAGCAGATCAGAAACTCCGTTGGATATCCGCACCTTAATGTAAAGATCGGTGCTACACATGCAGGTATCTCCGTTGGTGAAGACGGTGCAACACATCAGTGCAACGAGGATATCGCCCTGATGAGAACCATTCCGGGTATGACCATCATCAACCCCTCTGACGACGTAGAAGCAAGAGCAGCAGTAAGAGCAGCTTACGAGTATGAAGGACCGGTTTACCTTCGTTTTGGACGTCTTGCAGTGCCGGTGATCAACGACAATCCGGAGTACAAATTTGAGATTGGTAAAGGTGTTACTTTAAGAGAAGGTACAGATGTAACCATCATCGCTACAGGACTTTGCGTAAACAGCGCGCTGGAAGCAGCTGAGATGCTGGCAAAAGACGGTATATCCGCAAAGGTAGTCAATATCCATACCATCAAACCTCTTGACGAGGATCTTGTAGTGGAAGCTGCAAAGGCTACAGGCAAAGTAGTTACAGTAGAAGAGCACTCTGTGATCGGCGGACTTGGCGGCGCAGTATGTGAGACACTTTCTGCAAAAGCTCCTACACCGGTACTTCGCATTGGTGTAAACGATGTATACGGAGAGTCCGGACCGGCAGCAAAACTTCTCGAGAAGTACAAACTGGACGGCGCAGGCGTATACGAGCAGATCAAAGCTTGGCTGTAAGATATACAGATCATAAATACATATGGTTAAAAAAATGCTGCAGGTAATTGCCTGCAGCATTTTTTAGCCAGTTGTTTTATTTAATGTGAAAACAAATTCTGTCCCTACGCCTTGGGTACTGATCACATCTATGGTCTGGTCATGGGCGCGGATGATCTCTTTTACAATAGAAAGGCCCAGACCCGTTCCTTTTTTGTCTTTCCCGCGGGATGCATCTGTTTTGTAGAACCTGTTCCAGATTTTTGGAAGATGCTCATTTGCGATGCCTTCCCCATGGTCTTTGACAGAGACGAAGACGCGGTTTCTTCTAATGGTGGCGCGGATCTGTATTTCTGAATCGTTATAGCTGAATTTGATGGCATTGTCGATCAAATTGTACAGGACTTGCTGGATCTTCGTCAGGTCGGCGTGTACCATGACATTCATTGTGACGGAAGTGAAAGATATATGGATGTTTTTCTCATTACACATACCCTCAAATAAATTCATGGTATTTTGGATGACAGGGACCAGATTAAAATCCGTTTGGTCGAGGTATACCCCTTTATCGTCAAAGGTATTTAAGGTAAGAAGCCCCTCTGTTAACCGGTTTAAGCGTTCTGTTTCGTCCACAACGATTTTTAAATACTTTTCCTGCATCTCATGGGGAATCGTTCCGTCTAATATTGCTTCTACGTAGCCTTTTATGGAGGTCAAAGGAGAACGGAAATCATGGGAGATGTTGGAAAGAAATTTCCGTTGGGATTCATCCGAATTGTGGACGGTGTCTGCAAGATAATTAATAGATGCAGATAGTCTTCCAAGTTCATCCTCTTTGTCATACTTTAAAGGAGATTCAGAA
>JALFIB010000271.1 GCA_022776305.1 Lachnospiraceae bacterium | reverse complement strand
AATGCAAAAATGGATACCTTCTTTTGAAGATATCCATTCATCTTAGCAGGGCTACAAGGATTCGAACCTTGAAATGACGGAGTCAGAGTCCGTTGCCTTACCGTTTGGCGATAGCCCTTCGTTCACATGCAAGAAGTATTATAACCCATGTTTTTTGATATTGCAAGTGTTTTTTTTAATTTTTTTTATTTTTTTCTTCCATCTTCCCTAAAATGTGGTATAGTCATGGTATAGTCATAAGAAATAATAGATAAAAGGAGTGTTCCTCATGAGTACATTAAACCTTACTCTGCTCACGGACCTATACGAGCTGACCATGATGCAGGGTTATTTTGAAAGCCAATCCTCAGAGGTTGTTATATTCGATGCATTTTACCGTAATAATCCCTGCGGAAACGGTTACGCTATTGCCGCAGGCCTTGATCAGGTAATTGATTATATTAAGAATCTCCACTTTTCTCCGGAGGATATCGCTTATCTGGACGGGCTTGGCATCTTCCACAAAGATTTTCTGGATTATCTCAGCAACTTTCATTTTGAAGGAGATATTTACGCAATCCCGGAAGGTTCCGTGGTATTCCCACATGAGCCTTTGATCAAAGTCATTGCACCGATCATGCAGGCACAGCTGGTGGAGACCGCTATATTGACCATCTTAAACCACCAGAGCCTGATCGCCACAAAGGCTGCTCGTGTTGTCCGTGCCGCACGTGGTGACGGCATTATGGAATTCGGACTTCGTCGTGCCCAAGGACCGGATGCCGGTGTATACGGTGCCCGTGCCGCTGTCATTGCCGGATGTATTGGTACTTCCAATGTACTGGCCGGCCAGCTTTTTGATATCCCTGTGAAAGGAACCCATGCCCACAGCTGGATCATGAGTTTCCCTGACGAATACACTGCATTTAAAAAATATGCCGAACTGTATCCGGATGCATGTACCCTTTTGGTGGACACTTATGACACACTTCGTTCCGGCGTTCCAAATGCGATCCGCGTTTTCAAAGAGATGCGTGAATCCGGGATTGAACTGAAAAATTACGGTATCCGTCTGGACAGCGGTGATCTGGCTTATATGTCGAAAAAAGCGCGCCAGATGCTGGATGAGGCAGGTTTCCCGGATGCAGTGATCTCTGCCTCCAGTGACCTTGATGAATACTTAATCGACAGCCTGAAAACACAGGGCGCCGCCATTTCTTCCTGGGGTGTTGGTACAAACATGATCACATCCAAGGATTGTCCTGCATTCGGCGGTGTCTATAAGCTTGCTGCCGTCTGGGACGAAAAGGCTCAGGAATTCATTCCAAAGATCAAGCTTTCCGAAAATACAGAAAAAATCACAAATCCCGGTAATAAAAAGATCCTTCGTATTTATGACAAAGAATCCGGAAAGATCCGTGCGGATCTGATCTGCCTCGCTGACGAAGAATACGATGAAGAAAAAGACCTCATTATCTTCGACCCGCTGGAGACTTGGAAAAAAACAAAGATCAAAGGCGGCACATATACACTGCGTGAAATGCTGGTACCGGTTTTCCAGAAGGGCGAATGTGTTTATACCTCTCCTTCTGTTATGGAAATCCGCGACTACTGTACACGGGAAAAAGATACCTTGTGGGAAGAAACCAAACGTTTTGCAAACCCACACAAAGTTTATGTGGATCTTTCCGACAAGCTTTTCAAGATTAAAAGTGAATTGCTTGAACAGATGGGCCGTGAATCCTTGTCCTTATAAAACAGGATTACGGCAGCACGAAGTGCGAAACAATCCGTTGGGTATCTTTTGACACTTGATTCAAAGTGGGTAATTATGAATCAAGCATGCCTCTGCCGGATCATGATACCTTACCGAAAACATGGCAGAAGGATAGTACATTTTCATATACCTAAGGTATAAAATGCCTCCATTTACAGATACTAGTGTTGCATAGAATACAACTTGAACTACCAGTACAGATAAATGGAGGAATTTTTTATGAAAGCTACAGGAATCGTAAGAAGAATTGACGATCTGGGACGTGTTGTCATCCCGAAAGAAATACGAAGGACTCTGCGGATCCGTGAAAGCGATCCACTGGAAATTTTTACCGATCGGGAGGGGGAGATCATCTTAAAAAAATACTCTCCCATCGGGGAACTGGGAAGCTTCGCAAAAGAATACGCTGAGGCGTTGGCATCTGCTTCCGGACATAACGTCTGCATTACAGACCGTGACCAGATCATTGCCTCTTCCGGAAGTACAAAAAAGTGGGCAGTCGGTACGCCTGTCACCAGAGAACTGGAAAACATTATGAATGAACGTGAAAATATCCTCTCAAACCAAGCTTCTAAAATGCATGTAAAAATCACAAATGAAGATATGGATGACCCGCTCCCCCAAGTGATCAGCCCTATCCTCTGTGAAGGGGATGTAATCGGATCTGTCATCCTTCGAAGCAAAGACAATACACGAAAAATGGGGGAAGCAGAGCAGATCCTCGCAAAATGTGCTGCCGGTTTCATGGGCCGCCAGATGGAACAATAGAATAAATGCAGGACAAAAATGACACTAAATCATACTCACGCCATGCAGGACAAAAACGATGCCGAATCATACCCGCGGCAAATTCCAGCGATAATGGGCCGCCAAAAAACGGATGGTCATAACAGCTGCCGCGCCCGTCATCATACAGGGCAGATTCCCGATGTACGGGCGAAGCAGCGTATACACCAGCGCACCGCCCAGTGAAGCTACTGCGTACACATGTTTCATAAGAATATAGGGCATGTTTCCTGCCATCACATCACGCATCAATCCACCGCCCACGCCTGTCATTACCCCTACAAATACCAGAAGGAACCGATTTTCTCCAAATCCTGCTTTTACAGCCGTATAGCTTCCCATCACTGTAAAGATCCCAAGGCCGATGGTATCTCCCAGAAAAAGAAGCCTCTCATACATTTCATGGGCATGATACCATTTCCGGAAAATTTGAGGAATCCAGCTGCGCACGGAGCTTGGATCCGGCGATCCCCCCTCTTTTCTCCACTGTTCCCGCATCCTCCTCTGCTGCCGTTCCTTCAGGTAAACAAAGAAAAATACAACGGTAGAGGTAACCACTGCCGTCAGTGCATACTTAGAATTGCGGAACATTGCAGGCGGATTCATCCCAAGAATCAGGTCCCGGATCAATCCGCCTCCGGTGGCAGTGGTCACTCCCAGCACATTCACCCCAAAAAGATCCATTCTCCTCTGGATCGCTATCATAGCCCCTGAAACCGCAAAGGCAATCGTCCCAACGATCTCCATGGCAAAAATAATCATATCGGAATATTCCATTTTTATTTCCCCCTATACATCCGTGCAGTTATCTTACCATGTACGGCTTTTAAAATCCAGATAATATATTGCCAATATATTTTCCACTTTCTACATTATTGCCAATATATTTTCCACTTTCTATTTGACACCGATTACAACTTATGATAGAATAACAAACTGTAACGAAGACATGCTGATGTGGCACAGTCGGTAGCGCACCTCATTGGTAGTGAGGAGGTCACGGGTCCGATTCCCGTCATCAGCTGTATAAAAAACTGCGTATTTGCGGTAATCCCGTAATTACGCAGTTTTTTCTTATCTATGTATATGCATAATTTTTAAAATAATGCATAAAATTTACTATTTTGAACTACTATGCAACACGAAATTTAGGATTGTGGTATAGGGGGCCGTTGCAAAATAGATGAGTAATCATCTGGTGCCGTTGCATTTCTTTAAAAGGCTGCCTACCTTGTGAGAAGAGAAAAATCTCTGAACACAATCTAAAATAGCTACCTCATTCTTGTTGTTCTGTGATATAATGGACATGGCATAAATCATCCTTTGTAAAGTGGTTTCTGGACAATTCCATTATATCAAAGATCGTTATTTATGCCCTTTTTATTGGTTGAAATATTGAATTTTCAAGGTGCAGCACATCTTATCGGTGTGGGAAGTTTGAGTAATTTAAGTATTACAATATCCGAATTTCTAAAATAGAAAAATGCCCCTGTTCCAATAAGGCAGGGGCGTACAGTGAAATATGATATATTTACCCGGGCAGCCGGGTGACGTGCTTCCACCCGTTCTGAGATCCTGCAGAAAGGGGTGGTGCCTTATGAGTACATATGAGGAATTCATGATAATTCTGGCAACTGCCAGTCTGATCGTAGCCATTCTGAATTATGCACATAAAAAATAGCCGTCCTACCCTGACAAAGTAAACGGCTATTCTTTAGTCTTTCAATCGCCGGGATGGGTGAGATGCAGTCACCTTCCGGCTGTCCTGTTAAGTATATTATATGTCAGTTAAAACAGATTGTCAAATATGAAAACCGCCCGGGCACCACCCGGAACGGAAATATTATGGCTGTTGCTAAAAAACTTCCGTCCGGTTCATGGAGATGCCAAGTGTACTCACACACAGAAGAAATACCGCAGCCGGATGGCACTGTAAAAAAGAAACGGATCTACGAATCATTCACAAATGATGACCCGACAACTCGTGGTAAGCGCCAGTGCGAAAAGCAGGCTGCCGACTGGGCCGCAAATAAGGAACACTACCTTAAGAAGAACAACCTAAACCTTACCTTTCGTCAGGCCATTGACAAGTATATCAATTTCAGGGATTCCATTTTGTCTGCCACGACAATCAGTGACTATAATTCTTAAGAAAAATGCATTCGTAAGCATAATGGACAAAAAACTAAGTGAACTTGATGAAGAAACTTTGCAGGCTGCCATCAACGAAGAGTCCATACGTCCATCAAAGAATTGCTCGAAGAATCCTCGCCCTCTTTCACCAAAGCGTGTATTAAACGAGTGGGGCTTAGTCGCTTCTGTAATCAACAAATACGGCTTAAAGGAGTCGAAATCTATATCCGGCGATTATATTACTATTGTCGAGGTAGTTGTCGACGTGGATAGGAAGCCGCTGCGGAAAAGCCTTGCCAAAAACTATAACCGCAATAGGCGCCATAAAATACCACCATATATCCACCAGCTAATTGACCAAGTAGACGGTGATATAATTGTACCTGCTTCTGGAAAAGAAATATACCGTAAGTAGAAGCAGCTTCTTCTTATCTATTTCCTTATCCTGCTGATACGGATTGTTTCGTCTTATATTCTTCTCGTTTCCGACTACTCCCTGATATGCAGAATAGAAACCACCTTTTCGGAATATACTGGCACTGAGGTGAGGTGCCATGAAACAGTTGAAATCATATACCATTGGTGGAATAATTTTCGTGCTTATACTTGGATCTGTTTCCCATTTCTTTTATGAATGGTCTGGATATAACTTAATTGTTGGTTTATTTTCCCCCATCAATGAATCAACATGGGAACACATGAAGCTTATTTTCTTTCCGATGCTGCTGTATTCCTTTGTAGCAGTTCCAATTCTCAGGGACAATTATCCATGCATTGGCTCTGCTTACTTGGCTGAAATCATAATCGGAACGTTACTTGTTCCAGTTATCTTTTACACGTATACCGGTATACTTGGATTCCATACGCTTGTGCTGGATATCGTAACTTTTGTGCTAAGTGTTGTGATCGCTTTCGTCGTAGCTTACCGCCTTACACTGACTTGCAAGGCTAAAAGCTATTCAGCTGTTTTATGCGGTGTCGTTATCTTAATGCTAATAAGTTTCATGGTGTTTTCCTGTTATCCTCCGAAGATCGGATTGTTTCTTGATCCTACTCATGAAAAGCATTAGTCTGTCCTATTCATAGAGTTCCCAGTATAATCCAAAGTCATCTGATAAAGGGAGTTCTATGGCATCCTCATCATTTTAAACGGTATTCCTCATATTTTTCATTGATCCAGTCCACTGCCTGCCGGATTCCCTCGTCGGACAGTTCAAAAAGCTTCGATTCTTTTTGATCCTCCGGCGTTGCCTCCCAGCAATAGGGCTCCGGATATACCGATGCCTGCAGCTGCTCTTCCGCTTTGCAGAGCATGTACCGCATGTTTCCATGAGAGCCGCAGAACCGTTCTTTTTTTACCAGAGCCAGAGAAAAAATCCCTTTTAAAGAAATCTCACCCACTGCTTATTCCTCCTTTCCGCAGCATCTGTCACAAATGCGATGGACTGATCCAAGGGGAAGCAGCTTTCCACAATACTGGCACCTGACAATGTAGGATGTTTTGTCTTTTGCCAGATACCTCATAATATTTGCTTCCGTCTTTTCTCTCTCCCGCGCCAGCCATTTCTCATCTATAATTTTTCCCATCCTGTGGGAAAACTGGTAGTACAGGTCAAGCTGTTTGTAATATGTCTCGTATTTCATGATCCCACCTCGGTCTCTTGGGTCAAGTGTGGGACGTTTTAAGGAGACATCTGCAGAATACGTCTGGCAATAGTCCAGCCAGAGTGAAACCACTCTCCAGTCTTTAATATCAATGGGGCAGGTGATCATGCGGTATAAAAGACGTTTGTTGTCGAAACCGTCGATCTTCGTCCTCACCTTCTGGGCTCTTTCATATAAAAACAAAGCTTCGTCAACGTTTTCCTTTTCGAAGGGCTGGACGGGTTCTACGGAATGCCATACTTTTAATATCTCATCCAGCTTCTCATCAATGTTGAGAAGGACTTGTGGAAACCCAAGGTTTACTTTCAAAAGAGACGGTTCTTCCTCCATGTATTTTTCGCGGATATAATCAAGGGATTCCTGCCCCATGGCAGTCACATACCCTGTATCATAAATCCCGTACCGCCCTGCCCGCCCGGAAATCTGCCTGATCTCAGAAATCGTCAGCGGCCTGCGTCCCACGCCATCAAATTTTTCTGTCTGCAAAAAGACAATACGCCGTACCGGAAGATTCAGTCCCATTCCTATAGCGTCTGTGGATACCACCACTTTTGTACGTCCGCTGGTGAATAAATGCATCTGGCGGCGCCTGATCTCAGGAGGAAGGCTTCCATAAATGACGCTGGCATGGATACCGCATTCTTCCAATCTTCCCGCCACATCCAGAACAGATTTTTTCGAAAAGGTGATCAGTGCATCGCCCTCCTGCACGTGTTCCGGAAATTCAAAGGGTACTTCTTCACAGGTTAAGTCTGTTTTCCTTTTGTAATAATGGACATCATAAAAATCACCGCACAGCTCGATCAAATGCTTCAGTACTTCTTCTGCAGCCGGGCTGGTACAGACATGAATCTCTTCTGCCTTTATGCCCAGCAGCGCTTTCGTCCATGCATGTCCGCGGTCGGGGTCCGCCATCATCTGCGCTTCATCGATCACTGCAATGTCATAGGACTCATCATAATCCGCCATTTCGATGGTAGAGGATACAACACGACTGTCCTTACCCTCAATACATTCCTGCCCTGTCAGCATCGTACAGGGAACACGGTATTCCTTCATTTTTTCATAGACTTCCAGAGCCAAAAGCCTGAGCGGCCCAAGGTACACACCGTTTTGGGCTGTTTTTAACCGTTCCAGCGCGCAAAAGGTTTTCCCGCTGTTGGTAGGACCGATATGCAAAATAAAATGGCGCTTCATCTGAAGAGCCTCCGGAAACTCTAATTCAGGTTTTGTGGGAACCAGATCTAAGATCTTACTTTTTATCTGGTGCTGCCTGTAAAGAGGATACAGGGAAAACAGAGGGGCGGAGCAGATAGCGCCCGGCATCTTTCTTTTTAAAAATGCTAAGCATTCACTGTCTATCCCTTCCCTTTGCTCCGGCAACAAAAATCCCATATCCAGCTGTACCAGTTTTGGGATCATCTCCTGCTCCACAACCGCTACCAGCTCCTCTTTCTTTTTTCGCAGGGCATAGACCAAAATGTTTTTAATCTGCCTGTGGTAATCCTCCAGTACACTGCTGTTGACTCTGGATATTTTTGCATTTTTTAGGGTTTTTCGAAGCCGTTCCACCCTTTTCCCCACATCCGCATCCTGCACTGTCTTCTTCTGTCGTTTTTTTGCCTGCATTTCATACTGCGAAATATAAAACTGCACTAATCGTTTTGTTTTGATCATGGCTCGCCTCTTTGTTTTGCAGATCTATGTCAATGATTCTGCTGCTTTCTTTTATCGTTCTGTTGATCTATGTCAATGATTTTACTGTTTTCTTTCATCGTTCTGTTGATCTGTGGCAATTAATTTGCTACTTTCCTTTATTGTTTTGCAGATCTATTTTAATATGTGATTGAAAAGCGGAAATGATAATGTTATACTTCTTCATTATGAAAATACAAGAAAACATATTGCATTTTAAAATGTTTTCGCCATCAAATCAAGGAGGAATCCATATGTTTATTCCTATATTATTATTTATAGCCGGACTTGTCCTGTTGATCAAGGGCGGAGATTGGTTTGTAGACGGCGCTACAGGCATCGCCCGCCATTTTCATATACCGGAGCTGCTCATCGGTGCCACAGTCGTATCCATCGGCACCACTCTTCCGGAAGTCATGGTATCCGCCACCTCAGCGCTGAATGGACATGGGCAGATTGCTTACGGCAATGCCCTCGGATCGATCATCTGCAACACCGCACTCATCGCTGCACTCACCATAGCAGTAAGGCCCAGCAAAGTGGAGCGTTCTTCCCTTGTTCCGCCTGTGGTCTTTTTCTTTACGGCAGCTGCGTTTTACGCATTTCACGCGTATGCTTTCGGACATTTCAGCAGGATGAGCGGGATCATTCTTCTTGCAATTTTCGTTGTTTATATGGTCTATACCATCTATCATATGAAAAAAACACCTGAAAAAAAAGATGCTGTAGAGCATCAGGAATCTGAAGAGCCTGTTTCCATGGGAAAAAATGTGGTTCTCCTCATTGTGGGAGCCGCCCTCATTGCAGTGGGAGCGAATCTCCTTGTGGACAATGGTACTTTGATCGCGCAGGCACTTGGCGTACCGGAATCCGTGATTGCCTTAACCTTTGTGGCGCTTGGCACTTCCCTTCCGGAACTCGTAACCGCCATCACCTCCCTCGCGAAAGGACATGGGGCACTCTCTCTTGGCAATGTCATTGGGGCAAACCTATTTAACATCGTGCTCGTAAGCGGTATTTCCGTCACCCTTGCCCCCTTTGATATTCCGCAAAGCTCTGTCATTGCCGGAAGGAACGCTTCCCTTGTGCTGGATATCCCGCTGATGCTGTTCGTCATGGCATTTTTATGTATACCTGCACTTGTCCGGAAAAAGCTTTCCCGCGTTCAGGGCATTGTACTTCTGGCTATTTACGCAGCCTACTGCATCTTCCAGTTTACGCTTTAACCGAATCAAGTAATCCCTCACTTCAAATGTGCAGATCATTAAGCGGCAGTCTTATTTTTCTTCTGTTTTTCTCACATATCCCAAAAATTCTTTGGCTACATGGGAAAGCTGCCGCTCCTTGTTCCAGATTAAAACGTAGGAAGCCATCACTGAGGGATTCACGATCCTTTTGATGCACAATGCATCCGGTGTGGAAATATCGCCTGCTGATGCCGGATAGATGGCGATTCCCACTCCCTGCTCCGTGAGCTCATAGGCATTGAGCATATGGGCGATCCTGCATCGTATGATAGGCTTAATGCCAACCGTCTCAAACCATCCCTGTATTTCCTGAAGCCTTGATTGACGTGAGGGAATGATCAAGTCATAGGGTGCCAGCTCCTTTAGGTCAATGGTATCACCGGGACGCTCTGAGAGCGGATGATGGGGAGGGATCATGGCAACCCAGGGCTCCCGGTGAACCCGGATGGCTTCTAAACCTTCTGCATTGTAGGGTTCTGTGATGATAGCTAACTCACAGAGCCCTTTCATAGTGCGGTTCGTCACATCATCGGAATTACCGTTCCACAAATTGTATTGTACATGGGGGTAAAGGTCATGGAAACCGGAGATCCATTTCGAAAACAGGTGTGGCGCATGCCCTTCTACAGAGGCCAGATACAAAGTCCCCTGCAAGCCTTTCTTCATCTCTCTGATATCCTCCGTTGACTTTTGCACCAGATCCATCACCTGCAATGCATACTGCCGAAACAGCATCCCCTCTTCGGTCAGCTGCAGGGCATGGGGTTTCCTTACAAATAATTTCACCCCTAATTCATTTTCAAGGTCCTGTATCTGGCGGCTCAGCGGCGGCTGTGCAATACAGAGCTTCTCTGCCGCATGTGTAAAATTCAATTCTTCTGCCACTGTCAAAAAATACCGGATATGTCGAAGTTCCATTTTTCTCACCCTTTCCCAAAAGCATCAAGCAGCACTTTCCAGACAGAACTTTTCTGCCTTATCTTTTGGTTCCTAATCTTTTAGTTCCTTACCATTTCGGTGCCTTATCAAAAAATGTGCTATACTTAAAAAGTATGGTTATGCATTGATTATATGTATTTTACGTATCGGCGTCAATATGTTAGTATAATGACAACAAAAAGAAGTCAGGCCGGACCTCTAAATCAACCGTAAATATAAAATCCATTGATAGATCGGAGGAATCGTTATGAAGAAAATGATGAAAATGTTTGAAGAGATGATCCATGAGTATTATGTAAGCTTTTCTGTTTTCGGAAGATAGGTATAAGTAAATACAAACGTTGTTTTTGAAAGAATCATAATGCTGTTTTCGGAAGATAAATGAACTTTTCTTTCATTAAATTTAATACACCTTAGCGTAAAGGAGTCTCGCAAATAACTAGACTGATTAGTCGGTTGTACTTGTGAGACTCCTTCGTATTTTTTTAATCATTTTATTTCATTCAACACTCAATAAGTGGATCACGGGTAAGATCCTGTTTTTTTCCAGCCGACACGTAATTCCTATGATTTTCTACATGCAGAATTGCTGTTATTTCCAGCCGGCACGTAGTTCAGGCTTTCTCAACATGGAGAATCCCCTTTACAGCGCCTTCCGGTCAAAGATCCAGATAGCACCAAGGATATGGCAAACGGAAAATACAATTGCCACAAAAATCGCCGGCAAAAAATCCGCAGGATTTTTTGCTCCGGACAAAAGGCTGTTCATATCAAAAAGCCTGGTGGGAAGATATTTTTGAACAGCGGGAAAGATTCCCAACACATAAGATACTAAGTAAACACCGCCCACGCCCCCAAGGGAGGCCATTGCACTTTTCAAACATGTACCAAAAAGCATCATCAGGGAAATCAGCCATATGCCTGTCAGGTAAACGCAAAATCCTGCAAAAATGGAATGGGAGACCACGCTGTTATCCCAGAAATATACAGTATAGCCGAAGGTGATCCCAAACATCATCCAGTATCCCGCTGTCCATAACAAGAGCATCACAGCAGCCTTGGCTAAAACTACTTTCCATCTGTCCAGCCCTTTTGTCAAGATGGGAATCAATGTCCCTTTCTGGTATTCTGCCGCCTGGCTTCCTCCGAACAGAAGCAAAAACAAGATGATTGCCACAGGAATGTTTTTGTAATACTGCATCCAAGAGCTCATCGCCGTCACTTCCATAGTCGTGATCATCATCCCGGATTCCTCCAGACTTCCGGCTAACGTCTCCATCAACCAGGGAGTCATCTTCGTCATTGCGGGATTCATAATGCCAAATAAAAGAAAGAGTAGGAAAAACAGCACCAGTTTTCCGCTTCGCACGGATTCCTGCATTTCTTTGCGGGCAAAAGCATACCATGACCTCATTTCTGTACCACCTCCAAAAATAAGTCTTCTAAAGACGGCTCCAGCATTTCCAATCGCTGGATGGGAATATTCCGGCAGGATAAAAATTGCATTGATGCCATCATATCTGCCTCTGTCTTTTTTTCGAAGCGAAGCAGCAATCGGTCTATCCGTCTTCCTCCCGGAAATAGCTGAGAGAAATTTTCCAAATCCTCCGGATGCAGGAACTCCACTTCAAATCCCGTACTTTTCCTCAAGTTTTTTATTTCGCCCATGCTCCCGCGCATCACTACCTTCCCCTGATGCAAAAATGCAACTTCATCGCAGATCCGCTCTACATCAGAGAGAATATGGGTGGAAAATATTACTGTTGTATGCCTCCTGACGGAAGAAAGAATATCAAGAATCTCTTTTCTTCCCACCGGGTCCAAGGCAGAAGTCGGTTCATCACAGATTAAAAGCTTTGGCCGGTTTAAAAGCGCCTGAGCGATCCCAAGCCTTTGCTTCATACCCCTTGAAAATCCCCGGATCCGCTTGTCTCCCTCCTTCAACCCTACCAGCTCCAACAGTTCCCTGCTCCTTGCGTTGATCTCTTTTTGTCCCATTCCCGTCACTTCGCCGCAGAGTTTCAAATATTCCATGGGAGTGAGAAAACCATAGAATTCCGGCACATCCGGAAGATATCCGATATAGCGGTTCGTCTTATTCTGTCCATATACCACTTTTTTCCCATTTACCCATATCTCCCCTTCATCCTTTTGCAAAAGCCCTAAAACCATACGCATTGTAGTGGTCTTTCCGGCCCCATTTTCCCCAATAAACCCGAAAATACTGTGTTCCGGTACGGAAAGGCTGAGGTCACGGATGACCTTCCGGCTCCCAAAAGATTTTGAAACATGGGAAAGTGTCAGCATATCCATTTAATCTTCCTCTCTTCCAAACAGAAAATATATGATCGGCCCTACAAATTCCATCCCGATGATGGCGACAGCCAGCCATATGCCCCTGTTGCCATGCTTATAGTTCTTGTGCGTCATAATATGATACAGTGTGTATACAAGAAGCGCTATTTGTACAACAGCCAACGGTATCAAAAAAGGAAGTATCTCATTTGTCATATTCATCTCTTATTCCTCTCTTTCTAAAGGTTTACACAATTATCCATAGCCTCAAACATTTTACAAACAACGATGCAATCTTTGCCTGATTAAGATCATCGAATGGATCTTTGGATATTCTCAAATTCCTTTTCTCCTTTTAAGAGGGAAAAAGCCTCATGGGAAAAGATAGACAGGGCGCTGTCCCTGATTATTTTTTTGTCCCGGGGAGCCCGGTTCCCTAAAACAGAATTGTTATACAGTTCATCCAGTTTATAAAAATAACTGTCCCCGCCAAACTCTAAATGATCCCCCTCCAACAGCCAGTTTATAGCCCGTGCATAGGAGTGCAGCCTTTCCAAGGCTTCTTCCTTTTTCCCATGGATACAAGAAACCACAGCAGCCTGTGCATGGAAAAGCGCCTCTGAGTTGGCATTTAACCGACGCATCCCGTATGCTTCATTTATTGTGTCGATCCGCCGCATGGTCTCTTCACAGATCTCCAGATCGTTCTTGTGTATCTCTAAATACTGGGTAGCGGAAGAAATAAGTCCCACTATATGTGCGTACATGGAGACCTGACTGAAATAATCTGCCCTTTCCTGATTTCCTTCCATAAGGTACGCCTGCACAAGGAGAAAGTTTTCTTGCCCCGCAAGCTGAATGGGGCCGGCGATATCCTTTAGATTCTCAATCACCTCAGAAACTTTGCCCAGTTGTAAATTTACATAGGACTGCAGCAGTACTGTATCACTGCAGATGCGTATATCCTTACATTCCTTTAAAATACGGCCACATAATCCGGCTGTTTCTTCTAATACTTGTATCTGTTTTTCCCTCTCTTCTGCCAGCATAAAATGGTTCAGCCAGAGCAGACAGATATGATACAAAAAGGGATAACAACAATAGTACTGTTTTACAAGATTCCTGCTTTTTCCCATGGTCTCATCAAAAAAACCTGATGCAAATCCAGCTGCCAGATCTTGATAGATCTTCTGTATCTGTTCCGAGCTCAGCTGGGGCTTGTATCCAACCAGCTCGTCAATGGTCACATCAAAAAAAGCGGCAAGCTGGGGCAGCAGCAGGATATCCGGCATACTCTGTTTGTTCTCCCATTTTGACACGGAGGCTTTTGTCACTCCCACAAAATCGGCTAATTCTTCCTGTGTGACTTTCTTTTCACGGCGCAGGCGGATAATGTTTTCTGATATATTTAATGTATTCATGTTTTCTCCCCTTTCCTTCGGAGCTATCTTCGCCTTTTTTATGTGTCTTCATTATAACGTTGCCTATTGATTTACTCAATGGATTGCCGCGATACTTCCCGTTCAAAAGTCAACGGCTGGGAAACTATTACTGTTTTTATGATGCTTCTGTGTTTATTTTCTGTACAATTTATCCATTTTATGGTATGATTTTATTAATTTTTTGTAACTGTTCGAAGCTAAGCAAAATTTCAAAAAACAGGTAACATGAGTCTCTGCATCACAGCAGGGAAAAAAGACAACAGATGGGATGTGTGATATGTTACAGACAATTCAACAAGTGAACCAAGTAGTCAATGATTTTATCTGGGGCGTGCCTGCCATGATCTGCATCATCGGCGTCGGCCTGTATCTCAGCTTCCGCACGAATTTTCTCCAGATACGCAAATTCCCCTATGCCATGAAGTGTACCGTAGGAAGGATGTTCCGCAAAAGAGAGGCATCCGACGGCGCCCTTACTCCGTTTCAGGCCGTCTGTACGGCCCTTGCCGCTACGGTGGGCACCGGAAACATTGCAGGCGTGGCAGGAGCCATTGCCATCGGAGGTCCCGGCGCTGTATTCTGGATGTGGATCTCCGCTCTTCTGGGTATGTGTACGAAGTTTACAGAAGTGACACTAGCCGTCCATTTCCGCGAGAAAAACAAAGACGGTGACTGGGTAGGCGGCCCCATGTATTACATCAAGAACGGTTTAGGGAAAAAATGGATGTGGCTTGCATACGCCTTTGCATTATTTGGAGTATTGGCAGTATTCGGTACAGGCAACGCCACGCAGGTAAACACCATCACCGCAGCGATCAATTCTGCTCTTTTGAATTACCATGTGATCTCTGACAAGACAGTATCCACCTGCAGCCTGATCATCGGTATTGTGATCGCCGTATTAGTGGCCCTGATTCTGCTGGGCGGCATCAAGCGAATCGGAAACGTTACGGAAAAACTGGTTCCTATCATGGCGCTCCTTTATATCATTCTGGCCTTTGGCGTTATCTTCCTTAATATCGGAAAAGTACCGGGTGTATTTGGCAATATTATTTCAGGAGCATTTAAGCCCTCTGCTGTCACAGGCGGCGTTGTGGGAAGCTTATTTATCAGCATGAAAAAAGGTGTCTCCCGCGGCATTTTCTCCAACGAGGCAGGACTTGGTACAGGCTCCATCGCCCATGCCTGTGCAGATACAAGAAAACCGGTAAAGCAGGGATTGTTCGGTATCTTTGAAGTATTTATGGATACCATCGTGATCTGCACCCTTACCGCCCTCGTGATCCTTTTAAGCGGTGTGAAAGTTCCTTACGGATCGGCAGCCGGTGCTGAGCTTACGATCTCCGGCTTTACCAACGTATATGGCAACTGGGTATCTATCTTTACAGCCATCGCCATGTGCTGTTTCGCATTCTCCACCATTCTCGGTTGGGGATTATACGGAGCGCGCTGTACGGAATTCCTCTTTGGCACCAAAACCATCAAGCCATTCATGGTTCTTTACTCTCTGGTTGCGATTCTGGGCGCCACCGTTGACCTTGGCCTCATCTGGAGTATCGCCGAGACCTTCAATGGCCTTATGGCTATTCCGAACCTGATCGCTTTGTTCCTGCTCTCGGGAACGGCCGTCAAGCTTACAAAAGAATACTTTAACGGAATCAAGTAGCGAAGCGGATTGCGAATATCCGCTTGACCCATTCAGAGCCAAGCAAAATTTCATAAAGCAGATGTAAAATAAAAGAAGGAACTGAGTGCTCATAGCGCCAGTTCCCTTTTATATTACCTGCCTCTTTGGTCTTACTTGCCTTTTGGGCCTTGACCGACTCTTTAGTTTTACCCGTCTCTTTGGTTTTATCTGTCTTTTTTGCTTCGACCATTATGCCCGAACAAAGTCTCCCGCATCACGAAAAAAAGCTTTCCGATCGTCTGAAAAAACATGTTTCTTTTTTTCTTGTCCAGATCCCTAAAAAATTTCCATGCTGTATACAAAATATGAAAAGGCTTTTTCAGAAGCTGGGCTACATTTGATATCTGGGCCTGCCTAAGCAGTCCATAAAGTGTCTCTACAAACACCACCGTCTGCTGTTTGCTGAGGGAATTAATCCAATTGTTGAAGATCACCGATTTTTTCGAACTTCTTCCCTGAATCTCCTTGCGGTAAATGAATTTCCCGTCTTTGATCTTCCATTGCATCAGGTCATGCTGCCCCATCCCGACTCCGTAGCTCTCCACCACACGGTATTTCCTGTAATTCGTCAGGATCATCCCGATCAGGGACTGTGCCGGCACGATCTTGCAGAACCTGTCCTCGATCTGTATAAATCCTTCCCTGTCGTAAAAGCCTCGCTGGAACCCCGGGCCATCAAAGCTGTATACCCGCCGGATCCTCGATTGTATCTGGGGCGGTGCATAAGATGATGCATAAATTGCCAGATTTCCTCCTTTGGAATGTCCTCCTATGACTATACGTCCCTGTGTATAACGGGCCACTCCTTTTAAATAAGCAAGTGCGCTGCGCTGGGAGGGAACTACCTTCATATAACCCATATTAAAGTCTTCCTTCCACCCCACCAGCGTTTCGTCTGTCCCTCGGAAGGACACAAAAATACTGGTACTTCCCAAGAAAAAAGTCACTGCAGCAAACTGGGCTTCTCTTTCTTCATCAAACCATGCTTTATAATAATTGACTCTGACCAGATGGTATCTCCTGCTTCCCGCCACAAGGCGGAAAACACGTTTGTGCTGCTTTCCGTACAAAGGATCCGTAAACATCTTCTCTGCATCCGGATGGCGGGACATCTCTTCTAAACTGACTCCCCTTCCCTTTCCAAATCCCGGAACGATGCCGTCCATTTTCAAATAAGACATCTGTGAGAGAACCAATGCATCTACTTCTGAAAAAGGAGATTCCCGGAAACTTTTTCCGCCGTATTCTTTCAGATACTGTATTATATTATATTTCAACTGCATCCCTCCCGGCAGGGCTCTTCCTGATTATTTATGGAACTTCTCCAAGTCCTTGTTGGCACCCACCACGATCAGTACAATGCCCTCTTTCAATGGTTCATGGGGATCCAGCCTTACGTTCACCGAGTCCCCTTCTTTGAATCCGATGATATTCAGGTTATATTTTTCCCTGATCCGCAGCTCCTGAAGGCTTTTTCCACACCAGAGGTGGGGAATATCCATCTCCACAAGGCTGAAGTTCGGAGACAGGTCGATCCAGTCTGTAAAATTGTCAGCCACAAGGTATTTTGCCACCCTGCGTCCCATCTCCACCTCCGGGTAAATGACCCGGGTAGCTCCGACGCTTCGCAAAATTTTCTCATGGAGCCTATTCTTAGCTTTCGCTATGATCCTGGGTACTCCCATCTCACTGCATTGCATCGCAGTTACAATGCTGGCCTCCAGATTCCCCGCAATGGCAACAATAGCCCCATCCAGATTCTTCAGGCCTAGGTTTTGGAACACCTCCGCATCCTCCACATCGGCACAGATGGCGTAGCTCACCTCATCAGCTATATTCTGGATCACCTCCGGATCTTTATCCACAACGATCACTTCACAGCCAAGGCTCTGAAGTGTCACGGCAATGCTTCCTCCGAATCTGCCTGCACCAAACACCACGTATTGTTTTTTCATTGATATGCACCTGCACTTTCCTGCTAAATCTTTCTTATATCCTTATCCTACCATGACCCGCTCTTCCGGCAAGGACCTTCCATTCTTCTTTTTCCCTACTTTTCCGGCAAACAAAAGCGCCAATGTCACAGGTCCGATACGTCCCATATACATGAGAAGGATCACTACCACCTTGCTGGCAGCTGATAAAACAGGTGTGATCCCCACACTTAGCCCTACCGTACCCACTGCGGAGGTCACCTCGTATAAAGCGTCCATCAGCCCGATGGGTTCAAAAAGAAGGATCGCCAAGGTACCTGTAATCAACGCCAGAAAGGCAACGATGATCACAGACAAAGCCGTCCGCACATTTGTAGCCGGTATTTTACGCCGGAAGCATTCCGTATCCGTATTTCCCTTTAATACTGACCAACAGGTCAGAAGAAGGATGGCTACTGTGGTGGTCTTCACACCGCCTGCCGTACCTCCCGGAGAACCTCCGATAAACATTAAAAAGCAAGAGAGAAGTTTGGATTCCTCCCGGAAAGCTCCCTGGGGGATCGTAAAAAAGCCTGCGGTTCTGGTCGTAACGGACTGGAACAAAGAGGCCATCCATTTTTCCCATAAAGGCATTCCGCCCAAAGTGTCCGGATTTCCTTTCTCAATACAGAAAAAAAACACAGCGCCTACCAAAATAAGCACAGATGTCACGCTGAGCACGATCTTCGTCTGAAGCCGCAGCTTTTGGATCGAACGTCCCACTGTAGCTTCTCGTTTTGAGATCCTTTTGAGCATTCTTACCAGATCCTGCCATACTGTAAAACCTAGTCCGCTGACAACGATCAGCCCGATCGTCACGAAATTGATACAGGGATTTGACTGGTAAGCCTGAAGACTGGTATCTCCTAAAATATCAATCCCTGCATTGCAGAATGCAGACACTGCATGGAAGATGGAATACCAGATCCCCCGCAGGAATCCGTACTCCGGCACAAACTGGAAAGAATAAAGCAGCGCGCCTATCCCTTCCACCAGAAATGTCCCTTTCAGCACGTAGATCAACATGACCACAAGTCCGCTCATGGTGTTTAAATTGTAGCTCTCCTGAATCACCACACGGTTCCGGATGGTGATCTGGCGGCGTAAAATCAAAAATGCTCCCATGGTGCAGGCGATGATGCCAAGGCCTCCAAACTGGATCAGAAGAAGCAGGATCACTTTTCCCACCATGGTAAACTGAGCTGCCGGAACAATGGTCACAAGCCCCGTTACGCATACAGCTGAACAAGACGTAAACAGCCCGTCAATAGGATTGAACCACCTGCCATCTGCATTGGAACATGGGAGGCACAGTAAAATCCCGCCCAGAAAGATCACCAACGCAAAGCCGCTGGCCATCATCTGGGACGCTGTCATACGGTTTTCAATTTTCCGCGCTATTTTTCTTATAATATCCATATTTCCTCGCATCGGCTCCTCTGCCGACAAAACTACTGAAAACTTCTCTGGCGTACGATCTCATAAGCCAGAATCCCTGCCGCCACAGAAGCATTTAAGGAATCAATATTTCCCTTCATGGGAATAGATGCCGTAAAATCGCACTTTTCTTTTACAAGCCTGCTGACCCCTTCCCCTTCGTTGCCGATCACAAGACCGATGGGGCCGGTAAGGTTCTGCTGGTACATCGGTTTTGCATCCATATCGGCACACACAAACCAGATGCCCTCTTTCTTTAATTCTTCAATGGTATTCCCTATATTGGTCACACGGGCTACCGGTGTATAGTTTAATGCCCCTGCCGAAGTGCGGGCAACCGTGGAAGTCAGTCCTACCGCACGGCGTTTTGGAATGATCACACCGTGGGCTCCCGCCAGATTGGCCGTCCTTATGATGGCTCCCAGATTATGGGGATCCTCGATATTATCCAGTATCAAAAGAAAGGGATCCTCATTTTTTGCCCTTGCAGCCTCCAAAATGTCTTCCACTGAAGCATACTCATAAGCTGCCCCATAGGCGATGACACCTTGATGCTTTCCCGTAGGAGAAATCTGCTCTAAACGCTCTTTCGCCACAAAATCTATAACCGTCCCCTGCTTTGCTGCCTCTCTTTTGATGGTCAGGACCGGTCCGTCCTGACATCCGCTCTGAATCAGGAGGCGGTCTATGGTCCTGCCTGAACGGAAGGCTTCCAGCACAGCATTTCTTCCCTCAATGATCCTGCTGTCCTCTTCTTGATTGTTTCCCGATCCATAATCGCCTTCTCTGTCAAAAATCTTTTTCTTATATCTCATTTTTTCCCTTTCTGGTTTCTTCTAATCCTAAAAGGACAAGTTCATTCATACGGTGATACTCACGCTGTAAATACAAATACCCCATCACAGCCTCAAACCCTGTGGCTTCCAGATACTCTGTCATGCTGGCGTTCTTTGCCTTGGTGTAAGGCTTGGAATTCCTGCCCCGGCGGTAAATGGCTGCTTCCTCTTCGGTCAAAACCGGCAGGAGCGATTCTATCATCTTTGCCTGAGCCTTTGCGCTGACCAGTGAAGTCACCTTCTGGTGGAGTTTCTGTGGCTGGCAGTTTGCCTGCTTTACAAAAATTGTCCTTATTATAAGTTCATACGCCGCATCCCCTATGTATGCAAGGGTCAGCGGCGAATACATTTTCCAATCTTTTTCAGAAAGCCTGAATGTTTGATTCAGGCTCTCCTCAAAAGATACTATGCTCTTTTCCATTTTACTCCTTCTCTTGTGTCAAGAAGCGTAATTCCTTTTTCCAACAGTTCATTGCGGATCTCGTCTGCTCGTGCAAAATTCTTTGCTTTTCTGGCAGCCTGACGTTCTTCGATCAGCTTCTCGATCTCCTCATCCAGCAATTCTTCCTTTTCTTCCACGATCAGTCCCAGAATATCACACAGTTTTATGATCTCATCCCGTACAGCGCCGGCAAAAGCTTTCGTGTTTTCGGAAGAAACGTTGCTGTTTGCGTATTTTACCAGCTCAAAGATCGCTGCAATGGCGTCTGCTGTATTGAAGTCGTCATCCATAGCTTCATCAAACTTTGTTTCAAATCCATTGACCTCAGCAAGAGCGGCTTTTTCCGCCTCGCTCATATCTCCATCCTTTGCAGCGGCAGAAATATAGCCGAGATTTGATACGGCATTTTTGATCCTATCCAGTGCATTTTTAGAAGACTCCATCAGTTCTGCGCTGAAATTCAGCGGGCTTCTGTAATGGGCGCTCAGCATGAAGAAGCGGAGTACCTGAAGATCGTATTTTTCGGAGATCTCACGGACCGTAAAGAAATTGCCCAGAGATTTTGACATCTTGCGGTTGTCAATGTTCAGGAATGCATTGTGAAGCCAGTATCTTGCAAATACCTTTCCGTTGCAGCACTCGCTCTGCGCGATCTCGTTCTCATGATGGGGGAAGATCAGGTCTTCACCACCTGCATGGATATCGATCTCCTCTCCAAGGTATTTCTTCGACATCACAGAACACTCAATATGCCATCCGGGGCGTCCGTCACTCCAAGGGGATTTCCAATAGGGCTCCCCTTCTTTTTTCGGCTTCCAAAGGACAAAATCAAGCGGATCCTCTTTCTGGTCCTCTCCGGTCACCAGCAGTGAACGGTTACCTGCCCGAAGGTCATCCAGATTTTTATGTGACAGCTTTCCATATTCGGAAAACTTTCTCGTGCGGAAATAAACGGTACCGTCAACATTGTAAGCATATCCTTTTTCAATCAGTGTGGAGATCATGTCGATCATTCCATCGATCTCCTGCGTAGCCAGAGGATGGGTAGTAGCCGGTTTTACGTTCATGGCTGCCATGTCTTTTTTGCACTCTGCAATGTAGCGCTCTGAGATCTCCTGTGCAGTCACTCCCTCTTCATTTGCTTTTGCAATGATCTTGTCATCCACATCTGTAAAATTCGATACGTAATTTACCTCGTAGCCTTTATGCTCCATATAACGTCTCACTGTATCAAAAACAATCATGGGACGTGCATTTCCAATATGAATAAAATTATAAACAGTGGGGCCGCAGACATACATGCTTACCTTACCCGGCACCAAGGGCACAAACTCTTCTTTTTGTTTGCTCTGTGTGTTATATACTTTCATTTTTAACCTCTTCTTTCTGTTCGTCACCACGGTATGAAGGTGCGTCTACTGCCTCTAAGTCTATGCAAAAACAAGTGTTTTGTCAATTCTTTTCTCATACCCTTTTAGGCGTTTTCTCATTCCTTTTCAGGCGTTTTCTCTTACCCTTTCATCTCTCACTGCAGTTCGTCAGACCTGAGGCAGCCGCCGCAGCCGCCGCATGAAGAGGCACCCATCCTGTCATCTGCAATGGCATCAAAAAGAGGCTGGAGGAGGCAGATCGCCTGCGCAGAGATCCCTTCTCCTTTTCCTGTAAAGCCCAATCCTTCCTCTGTAGTCGCCTTTATATTGATACGATCTGTTTCAAGTCCCAGCGCCTTTGAGATGTTTTCCTTCATCTGTTCCATGTAGGGAAGCAGTTTCGGCCTCTGGGCGATCACTGTCGCATCAATATTTTCAATCACAAAGCATTTTTCTTCCAATAATGCTGCCACGTGTTCCAGTAAGGTAATACTGGAAATCCCTTTATACTTTTCATCTGTATCCGGGAAATGTTTTCCTATATCCCCCAAGGCAGCTGCTCCCAAAAGTGCATCCATGATGGCATGGAGCAATACGTCCGCATCTGAGTGTCCCAGCAGCCCTTTTTCATAAGGTATCTCTACACCTCCCAAGATCAATTTCCTGTCTTCCACAAGCCTGTGTACGTCATATCCCATTCCTACACGCATCGTTTTCTCCTCTATCTTTCCATATCATAAACATCTCTGTTCCAAAAACTATACTTATATTACCCTGTTCTCGTATTTTTAGAAAATTCCAGTATCTGTCTGCTTTTTAGAAAATAGAATTGCAGCTCTAAATCTGAAGCCGAGGCCAGCTGTATGGCAATCTCCGACATACGGCCATTCATCCTGTGGTACATTATCTTCATGGGAAGAGGCAGTCCAAGCAGGTATTCTTTTTCCCTTCCTGTAAGACAGGCAAAGGCGTCCTGCATCCTTTTTTCCCTATCCCGCCTCCACATACCAAAGGGGCAGGAGACGTAAGAGTTTTCCTCTCCATCCTGCTCAACCATCCCCCTCAGCAATGTACAAGTCCTCGCGGGATTCCGACTTTTGATCCGCTTCAATTCCATATGCTCCGTAGAAACAGGAAGTTCTTCCAGCAAAATGCCTGTTTCCGCCATACGGCGGTACACCATCTGCTCCACGCGCCCGCGGGCCGTGGGAAATGACAGTTCCCGCATGATCTGGTCTGTGGAGTAGCCTAAATCAACAAGATGGCGCACCGCACCTCCGCTGGCCACATCATGGGTAAAATCCATCAACGCTTCTTCAAAATACTGGGGCTTCTCTTTTTTTCCGCTCATTGGATCAGCTCCGCCACAAGATGCGCCCCTTTTTCCAGATCCTCCAGTTTCGTATATTCCCCAACGGAATGGCACTCATACATGCCGCAGGATAACACGATACCGCTGATCCCGTGGCGCAAGAAATTGTTGTTGTCACTGCCTCCGAAAGTAGTAGTCAATTTCCATGGAATTCCCACTCTCTCACAAGCATCTGTGAAACGCTTCACCACCGGCGCATCTTTTTCCACCTGATAAGCTTTTAAGTTGATACTGCTCTCCAGAGAAAACCCTGCTCCTTCTGTTTCTGCGCCCTGCCGGAAACGTTCACGGATCTTCTCCAGCATTTCCAACGCTTTTTCATGGTTGTGGCTGCGTATTTCCCCTTTGCAGCAGCAGCGCTCAGAGACGATATTCGTCGCTTCCCCTCCGGAAATCGTACCGATATTCACCGTTGTCTCCGGATCAATGTGCCCCTGTGTGATTCCACTGATAATCTGGCACATAATACGGATGGCATTGATCCCGTTTTCCGGAGCGAATCCTGCATGGGCAGCTTTTCCTGTGATCTCACCGGAAAAAGAAATCAAGGTAGGCTCCTGCAGAGCCGCCGCACCCACCGGCCCGCTGAGATCCAGTACGTACACCTCTTTCGCTTGGAGCTTTGAATAATCAAATACCTCTGTCCCTTTAATATAGACCTCCTCCGCAATGGGGAACAATACCTCTACATCACGGTAGGGGAGTCCTGCCTCCCTGACACACCGGATTCCTTCTAAAATCTCCACGATTCCGGCCACATCATCAGCTCCCAGCACCGTATCCCCTGCACTTGTCACAGTGCCATCCTGAGAAAACACCGCTTTTTTGCCAAGCCCCGGAGAGACTGTATCCATATGTGCAGAAAGCAGTACTCCAGACCCGGGTAAAGTACCCTTTAAATACCCATAGACATTTCCCGCGTTTCCGCCGTAATGGTCTCCCGCCTGATCTTCCTGTACTTCAAATCCCAGTTCTAACAGGAGGGATTTCAGCCGATCTGCCATTTCCCTCTCTTTGAAGCTGACGGAATCAATAGCCGTCAAATCTTCAAAGCTTTTGCAGAGGCGTTCCCGATTAATCAAAATGTTCTCTTTTTGTTTTTTGTTTTCTCTCTTTTCCATGGAATTCCATTTCCCTCGTTGTTGTAATGAAAAATGCCATATTTCATACCTATATGAAGTATTCTATCGTTTTTTCCGGAGTCAATTTTGTTTTATTATTAAACAGCAGCAGCTTTCCATCTTCGATCCCTGTAAGCAGCACGTAATGCTCCACATCATAATACAGGCGCACCACAGCAACTCCGCCTCTTTTGAGGGCATCGTTGATCCTGCTTTCCTGACCAAGATATACACTTTCCCCGGACAAATACTCGCTGGACACTTCCAGTTGGCCGATTTTTCCAAAACCGCAAAGCCAGTTACTTAAAAACATCATGGCTGCTGTGGAGGTACCGCATTTTCCCGGCACCCCTTCCGTACTGTAACAATCCAGACAGTACAGCATGATATTGCGAATCACCTCCGGCGGG
>JALFIB010000267.1 GCA_022776305.1 Lachnospiraceae bacterium | reverse complement strand
TTTTACTTTCTGCGTAAGAAGCACTTTCAATTGATTTTTGCGTTCACTGATTGCTGTATGAAGTTCCTGGCGCTTTTCTTCTATAGATTTCTTTTCTGCTTCAAAATCCTTTAAATCATAGGTGGCAATTACTTCACATAGCGCATTCCGACACATCTTGATATAGGTGAGAACATCTTCCATCAGATCTTCTTCTTCGATCAAATGAGCTTTGGAGCAGTAGCTTTTCCCCTTGGTATTATAAGTGGTGCAAATATAATATTTCCGTTCCCTGCTTGAAGTCTTTCGCTTAATCGGCGTCAGGCGGCTGCCGCAGTCCTTACAAAAGAGACAGCTTCCAAATGGGTTTGGTATTTCTGAACCTAACCACTGCCCACGACTTCCACGATAATTTGTCCGGTTGCGTTTCTCCTTTAATTCCTGTACCAAAGAAAACGTCGCTTTATCAATGATTGCTGGATGATGATTCTCAAAAATGCACTGTTCTTCCTTCGGTACACGCTTGTCCTTGCCATGAACGGTATTCCTTGCCCGTTTCCTTAGGCGAAATGTGCCAATATAAAAATCATTATCCAGAAGATCCTTCACCATGCTGTCCGTCCATTTTGTTGCAATGCTCCTTTTTGTCATACGTCCTTCTTCCAGTTCACGTTCATGGCGAACCATAGATGGAGTAGGAATCCCCTGATCGGTAAGGTAGTTTGCAATTTTTCGATAACCAGAACCGGAGATATAAAGTTCATAAACCAGTTTAATGTTTTCCGCTTCCTGGGGAACGATTTCTAAAATCGTTTTATCCTTTTCGTTTCGGCGATAGCCAAAAGGAGGCTGTGTCATCAAAGTACCATCTTTTTGTCTGGCTCCGATGGCACGTTTGATTTTTTTGCTGGTATCCTTTACATAACGCTCATTGAACCATGTCTTAATGCCAATCGTATCGTCACTGGAGTCCATGGAATCATAATTATCATCAATGACAATCAAATGTTTTCCACGTTCCTGAAACTCATCCAGAAGTAATAGAACCTTTGCGTTATGCCTGCCGAGGCGGGAGAAATCTTTGACATACACGGTATCAATCTCCCTGTCCAGATCCGCCATGAGCTGCTGAAATCCCGGACGGTCAAAGATGTAACCGGAAATGCCGTCATCTTCATACCAGCGGTCAATGACAGTGCCATGACCTGCTGCGTATTGGCTGATAATTAATTTTTGGTTTTCAATGGAGACGTAGTTTTTATGGTCATCATCCCGGGAGAGACGGACATAGCCTGCATTCATAATGTATCCTTTCTGTTCGTAGTATGGCCTCTATATCAATGTATGCGGTATCATAGAACAACTTTGATGCTTTATACGGAGAACCAGTGTATTTTGATTTGACGATCATGATTGGTTTTTACAGTATTTTAAGTTGACATGATAGATTTCGATTGTTAAAATAATGTTACATATCTGGGAGCATTTCAAGCCAATCGGCGGTTCATTCCCCCATATGGAAACAAGTAAATATGGCGGAAAGGATCGAAGATAAGCTCGTGATATAGAAGGATTTCAAATGGACACAGAGCCGATGAACTTGTGTTGTAAGGACATAGTTTGACGGCTCTGGTTTTTCATCAAACGGGAAATTCACAAAGGTGCGAGACGAGTAAAAACAGGAAGAAGGAGTAAGATGGAGATTTTAGAGAGCATTGAGCGTTACATACCTTTTAATGATCAGGAAGAGCGGGACCGTGTGCTGATCCTGCGTGCGCTGCGGGAGGAAAAAAATATTTTCTCCCGGGAAAATGAAGCCATGCACATGACTGCCTCGGCTTGGGTGACCAATGAAACGCAGGACCGTGTGCTGATGGCTTACCACAATCTGTATGACTCCTGGTCTTGGCTTGGCGGACATGCAGACGGAGAATGCGACCTTCTGTCTGTTGCGCTGCGTGAAGTATGCGAGGAGAGCGGAATTACGCGTGTGCGTCCCGCATCGGAGGAAATATTTTCCCTCGAGATACTGACGGTGGACGGGCATGAAAAGCGGGGAAGGTATGTCCCCTCCCATCTGCATTTAAACGTCACGTATCTTCTCATTGCTGATGAAGATGACGTACTGCGCATCAAGCCGGATGAGAATAGCGGTGTTAAATGGTTCACCCCTAAAGGAGCTGTGGAAGCGTCCAGTGAACCGTGGTTCCGCACGCGTATCTACACAAAGCTCAACGAAAAGCTGCTAAGATTTCAGGAGCAGGGGAAGTAAAAACAACGGAACCGTCATTGGTTGGAGAAAATTGGTATGAATATAGAGAAAGCCAGAACGTTTATTTATCGCAATGCCAGACCATTAGATTTGGCAAGGTGGCAGTATTTATTTGAAAATGGATCAAAAGAAAATGTTTTAATTCTGAAAAATATAAAGTTTTACCAGAATATACACCGATGATCTTTTGATGTTTCAATCAATCAGAATTTAGAAGGATGGTAATTATGTGGTTTTGGTGGTTTATGTTTATTTGTGACCTATTGGTTCCTGTGGTGATGATCTTATGCGGACGAATGATGTGGAAGCATCCGCCTAAAAAGATTAATTCTTTCTTTGGGTATCGAACATCCCGTTCCATGAAAAATATGGACACATGGATTTTTGCTCAAAAACATTTTGGGAAACGTTGGTGGAAAATAGGGTGGATCATTTTCATCCCCTCAATTCTGGTTCACATCCCGTTCTACGGAGCTTCTGATGATATGATAGGGATCGTTGGACTGATTTTGGTAACTGTCCAGACAATCATTTTAATCGTATCGATATTTCCAACAGAGAGAGCGTTAAAAAATACATTTCCAGAAGAAGGAGGAGTTTGAGCATGATAAAACATTTTGCGGAGGTAGACGAATGGAACGGTTAGCAGCATTTGAATCGATGCTTGCTGATATACAAAAGCAATCTGAATATGAGAGAAAGCAGATGGAAAAGCTCAAATCTGAAGGAAAAGAAAAATCTGCAACGTATCGCCAGTATTTTGGAAATCGGATGCTTTACAAAATGATACTGGAAAAATATAGAGAATATGGACTGATTGATTGAAAATTTTAAACGTGATTTGGAGGAGACCAGTATGAAAATATTTGTAAGTCCATGTCTATTGGGAGAAAATTGTAAATATAATGGCGGAAATAATTACAGTGAGAAGGTAGCTGATTTTATAAAGGGGCATGAGGTTGTATCATTGTGCCCTGAGGTTGAGGGAGGTCTTCCGGTTCCGAGGGCTTCTGCTGAAATCGTAGATGGTATTGTAAAAATAGCATCAGGAAAATCGGTAGATCAGGAATTCAGGGCTGGCGCCAAAAAGGTCATGGAGGAAGTGTTAAAACAGAAGGTTGAACTTGCTGTTTTACAATCCCGAAGTCCAAGCTGTGGGGTGAACGAGATCTATGACGGTTCATTCTCCGGAAAGAAAATGAAAGGTCAGGGAGTATTTGCGAAGATGCTCATGGAGCAGGGGGTCAAGGTGATTGATGTTGAGGATATCGGATCATAATAGATCCGGTTTTTAAGCAAGATATATCCGCAATAAATCAAAACATTATTGATATATTGCGGATAAAAATGTATAATATGCGGTATAAAGATATATGATGATCAAATAGTGAAGATGTTAAGGTCAAAAGATGCCATACGGATTGTTCCGTGCTTCGCACTCCCACAATTCTGGCATTATAGTGAATGGAGCTGGTTAGGATGAAAACCTGTAAGCAATTATCATTAGAATGGGGATTATCAGAACGTACCGTTAATGATTTGTGTAAAAGAGGTAAAATTGATGGTGCCATAAAGGTAGGAAGAATGTGGCAAATTCCTGATGAAGCAGAAAAACCTGTGGATGGAAGAATTTCATCTGGGAAATATATAAAGAAAGCTGCAAGTTCAGGAATGAAACCGCTGCCAATTGGTATTTCAGATTATGTACGTGCGCAGTCCGAATACTATTATGTTGATAAGACATTATTGATCAAAGAATTTCTTGACCAGAAGCCATTGGTATCTTTGTTTACAAGGCCGAGAAGATTTGGAAAAACCTTGAATATGGATATGCTCAGAGTATTCTTTGAGATATCAGAGGAAGATACATCCAGATATTTTACTGACGAGGCTATCTGGAAATGTGGCGAGGAATATCGTTCCCATCAGGGGAAATATCCAGTTATCTTCCTTACCTTTAAGGATGTAAAGTTTGGTACTTGGGAAGCTACAATTGATAAGATCAAGGGTCTTCTTCAGGAAGAATATGGAAGACATCAGGAATTAACAAACAGCGATAAGCTTTCAAAATATGAGAAGGATTATTTTGCGAAGATTCTTGAGGGCACAGCAAATGAGGTGGAGCTTTCTTCAGCGCTTGAAAAACTGTCAAAAATGCTGTCTGCTCATTATGGCAAGGCTCCGATCATTATCATTGATGAGTATGATACCCCAATTCAGGAAGGTTATTCCAAAGATTTCTATGAGGAAATCATAGGATTTATGAGGAACTTCTTTTCGGGAGCTTTTAAGGACAACAAGAATCTTTCCTATGGCTTTCTTACCGGTATTCTTCGAATTGCGCAGGAGAGTATCTTCAGTGGATTAAACAATCTTATGGTTAATTCAGTGATGGATGAAGCGTATGATAGTTTCTTTGGATTTACAAGTGAAGAAGTGAGAGAGATGCTTAACTATTATGGAGTATCAGAAAAGGAAGGTGAACTGAAAGACTGGTATGATGGATACTCATTTGGCAGTGAAGAAATCTATAATCCATGGTCAGTAATCAATTACATTTCAAAAGGATGTATACCTCAGGCATATTGGGCAAATACCGGTAAGAATGAGGTTCTTGAAGATGTTCTGAAGGCTGCTACTGATGATATAACAGAAAGACTTTATTCTCTGCTGCAAGGCGAGAGCGTCATCGCGAGAATTGATCAGAATGTTGTTTACAGATCTCTTGCTGAGGATCCGGCTAATATTTACAGTTTGCTGTTGGTGGCAGGATATTTGAAGGCTCCAAAGAAAGAGCTACAGGCAGATGGATCGTATCTGTGTGAGGTTTCTATTCCAAATAGGGAAATCGCTGCAGTATATAAGAGTGAGATATTATCCCATCTGTTGCAGGTTGGAGCCATCACAAGAACAACTGCAAATAAAATTGCTGAAAGCCTCTATGCAAATGATTACAAGAAACTTCAGAAGGCTATTGGTGAGTATATGGACAAATCCATCAGCTTCTATGATGCGGGGGCTGAAGGTTTTTATCATGGATTAGTTCTTGGGTTGATCGCGTTGATGGATAATCAATATAAGATTAAATCTAACAGAGAGTCTGGGGACGGACGTTATGATATCAGTCTGATTCCCAGAGAAGATAGATATCCAGGAATTATTATGGAACTTAAATGGAAGAAGGACTTGAGTGCAGAGAAACTTGAGGGGCTTGCAGATGAAGCGCTGGCTCAGATTGATAGCATGAGATATGATGCTGAAATGAAAGAAGATGGAATAAATGATATTTTGAAATTCGGAATTGCATTTTCTGGTAAGAAAGTAAGCGTTCACATAAAATAAATATGCTTTACCATTTACCTGTTTGTGGAGGCATTGATTACAGAAGATTGTCTCCGATCCACAGGGCGATGATGTGGATGCTGTGCAAAACCATAAAGCGGAAGGGATACGACAATTTACCTGACGATGATAAACTGATGCTGGATACTTATGGGAAGAAGATTGATTTTTCAGATCAGAGAACGATCCAGCCGTTGATCGATTATGTCACAGCACTTTAATCCTGATGGAATGCAAGTCAAATTGAACAGAAATTTCTCTGAAAAGCATAAAATTTAAGAATGCAACCTGAAGTTTACATATAGAACTCCTATGATGGTGGCCTTTCTTGCAGAAAACAGGTATCATTGCCATGTATAAAATGTTCAGATAGGAGGACTTATTATGGCATTAGGGGATAAACTATCAAAATTGCGAAAAGAGAACAATTTTACACAGGAGCAGCTTGCAAGTGTATTGGGAGTATCCAGACAGGCAATTAGTAAATGGGAAAGCAACATGACATTTCCTGAAACAGACAAACTGATACGGATGAGTGAATTGTTTCAATGTTCCTTGGATTACTTGCTCAAAGATACAGAAGAAACAGGCGGATGGGCTCAAAACGATGAAGAGGTTTCATACATCAGAAAACGCCTGCGTGAGAGAAAAAGTGAAAAAACCGTATGGGGTATGCCTTTGTGGCATATTGGCAAGAGTGCAAGAGGCTTTATTGCTGTAGGATTCAATGCTCGTGGGGTTATCGCAATCGGATTAAAAGCGAAAGGGTTTATATCACTGGGAATGTTATCCATAGGAATAATATCGCTCGGTATGCTTTCTATTGGATTACTTTCTATCGGTATGCTTGCACTTGGAATCTTGACAGCAGGCTGTTTTTCGGTCGGAGTACTTGCGGCAGGAGCAATTAGTCTGGGTGTGATATCTCTTGGCGCTATTGCGATTGGGGATTTTTCTGTGGGTGCTTTCGCTGTTGGAAAATACGTTGCTTACGGTGACCATGCACGTGCGATGATTGCAGTAGGGGAGTCTCAAGCTGTCGGAAAAGTGTTTCAAAAAATGGGAGAATTGACAGCACAGGAGATAAGGACTATTAAGGAATTACTTGATACAATGATTCCTACCTACCTTTTATGGGCAAAAGAGATTGTAAAGCTGTTTTTATAAAAATAATGTAATGAAACACAAGTTCCGTTGCTTATCCATCAGGTAATTGATTATTATCATTCCAGTGGTTTTTAATCAGAGCTTTGATTGCGGCGTGAATATCTGTATCAGACTGCCCATCAAGGAAAGTGACTACCCGGAAGCCGATCCGGACATATTTCTCCCGTTCAGCTTCAAATTCTTCTTGTGAGGAAAAATCACTGCGCCAGAGATAATACGTTGGCTTGGGCAAGATGCTTCCTCCTTTCTACTGGATTTTCTGTGATAAACGGAGTTTTCCGCAGCACATCACTTGGTATCATCATATAAAAAGTGGACAGTTTTTGTGCCTGTCCACTTAATTTTTTTGGCAGCTAAAATGACCCTGTGTGGTCTAAAAAGAAAATTTGCAATTCTATCAATTGACGCAGGTATCTGTGGATAATACAATGATAATGATCTTCAAGTACGCATGTATTTTATATTCATTTTTCTCTTGGCTCATCATATTTTAGAAATGCTATAAAAGGAAGGAAGGTAAACTATGAAGAATAAAAAATGGATGCCAATTTTATTATCTATGTCAGTGCTGTCCTCTATGGGAATAAGCTATGCAGCACAGGCGGAGGCTCCGACTGGCGAACAGGAGCAGAAGAATGATCAGACATCGGAAATTACAGGGACAGAAACTTCTGGCATTGATCTGTCGAGTTTTGAAATCGTTGATTTAAATGGGGATACAGTGACACAGGATATCTTTAAGGATTACGATATCACCATGATCAATATCTGGGCTACTTGGTGCGGGCCATGCCGCAGTGAACTCCCGGAAATTCAGGCAGCATATGAAAAGCTTCCGGAAAATGCCAATATTATCTCCATCTGCCATGACGCAGCCGATGATACAGAAATTGCAAATGCGATTGTTGAAAAAATGGGAATGGAGTTTGCCGTACTGGTACCGAATGAGGAATTGGATCAATCTGTCTTTACATATTTAACGGCATTTCCTACGACCGTTTTTGTGGATAAGGAAGGACATATGGTAGGCGATGCGGTTATTGGAGTGCCTGCGGCGGATGATGTAACGCAGGCATATCTGGACTACATCGACGCCGCTCTGGAAAGGTAAGTTCTTTTGGTTTGAAGGAACGGAGCAGAACAATGAGAAAAGAAAAGTTATGGAGTATCAGGGGGAAAAAGTTATGGAGCGTCAGGGTAATCATCATTGTACTGGCTGTCTGTTTTATTACCCTTGGTGTTATGCGGGGAGAACCCGTTGAAGTATGGAAGAAAGCAGTAAATATCTGTCTCCAGTGTATTGGGATCGGATAAAGGTGTTAACACATGAAGAAAATGAAAAAAGGAACAAAACGGGGATTTATCCAGCTTATGGCAGCAGCTCTGTTAAATGGATATGCCATCGGATATCAGAAGGGTACCATTTTCACAGGAAAATCCAAGCTATTCTGCGTGCCTGTCCTGAATTGTTACTCCTGCCCGGGAGCATTGGGCTCCTGTCCCATCGGCTCCCTGCAGTCACTTCTGAGTGGCTATAAACACAGAATACCTTTTTATGTATTGGGAACGATGATGTTATTTGGGATTCTTCTGGGGCGGGCCCTGTGCGGATTTCTATGCCCCTTTGGGTGGTTTCAGGATCTGCTGCGCAAGATTCCCATCAAGAAAATCCATGTTCCCACAAAACCGGACAAAGTACTGCGCTGCTTCAAATATGTGGTATTCGTACTTTTTGTACTTTTGCTGCCGTTTTTGCTTCGCGATGAGTTGGGATTCGGAACCACATGGTTCTGCAAGTACATATGTCCGGCAGGGACACTAGGGGCGGGGCTTCCGCTGCTCACCCTGAATGAAAGCCTGAGACAGACGATCGGGCTTTTGTTCAGCGAAAAACTGATGGTATTGATCGCCATTGCCCTGTTGTCCATTGTGATCTACAGGCCATTTTGTAAGTATTTATGTCCACTGGGCGCTTTTTACGCATTGTTCAACAAATTCAGTTTGTACCGCCTGACAGTAGATAAGGAGCAGTGCGTGGGCTGTAAAGCATGTGAAAGGGCCTGCAAGATGGGCGTAGAAGT
>JALFIB010000266.1 GCA_022776305.1 Lachnospiraceae bacterium | reverse complement strand
AGTGCGCTGGCCGGATCTCCGCCGTAATCCTTCGCCAGCTTATCCACCTCATCCAGAACCATGACTGGATTTGAGGTACCGCAGCGCTTCATGCCCTCCATGATGCGCCCCGGCATCGCACCGATATAAGTCCTGCGGTGCCCGCGGATCTCTGCCTCATCCCGGATACCTCCAAGGCTGATCCGCACATATTTCCTGTGGAGAGCCTTTGCAATGCTCTGCCCGATGCTGGTCTTTCCTGTGCCGGGCGCTCCTACAAACAGAAGGATCGACCCGGACTGCTTTTTATTCAAAGCCATGACGGCGATCTGCTGGATGATACGCTCTTTTACCCGTTTCATCCCGTAGTGGTCTGCATCCAATACCTTGGCAGCTTCCTCCAGATCGATCTCCTGCGCTGCTTCCTTTTTCCAAGACAAAGTGGTGACGAAGTCAAGGTAGTCATACAGCATCCCGTACTCATGGCCTTCTTTGCCTTCCTGCTTCATCCTACCCAAAACCTTTTCTGCCTCACGCCTTGCCACATCGTTCATGCCGGAAGCATTGATCTTTTCTTCAAACTGGCGCACCTCTGAAACTTCATCCGGATGCATCTCATCCAGCTGCCTCTGGAGAAAACCAAGCTGCTTTCTGATGGCTGCCTCCCGGTAAGACTGGTCATGGCTTTCCTGCTGGGCCTCCTGAGCCTCTTCTGCCACCTTGCTCTCTTCAATAAAGCCGTAAATCGCATGCTCGATCAGCTGGGTCCTGTGCAATTCAGAATCCGTCTCCATGATCTCATACTTCTCCGGCCAGGACAGGTCAAGGTAAGAAGAGGAAGAACAGATCATCTCCTCCAGAGAGCCCCATCTTAAGATAATATTCCTTGCCCAGACTCCCCATTGGAAATTCTGGACGAACTGCAGATAAGAAGTGCGTATCTTCTCAAATTTGCTCTTCTTTTCTTCCTGAGAAATGTCTTCCACAACGGGATGGATCGATGCTGTGGCAGATAAAGTGCCCGCTGCATTTTCTATATCATAAACATCCACCCGTTCTTTTACTTTAACCTGCACCGTGCCCTCGGCATCGATGCTTACCACCTCTGCAGAAAAACCGATGGGATAAAAGTCTTCCGCTGAGGTATCCTTTAATTCTTTTTGCTCTTTCTGAAGCAGGAACAAGAGCTCATCTCCTGCCTTTGCCTCTTCAAGCTTCCATTGGTAATATGCTTCTTTTTTAAAATAAAAACTGATTCCCGGCAATAAAATCATATCGTGAATCGGTATAATTGTCATCCAGTACCCCTCCCCGCTTTTTATTAGCACTCATCGTTATTGAGTGCTAATATATCTATGTTCATTTTATTCTAAAACGAAAAGAAGTCAATAGGGTTTCCGAATAGTTTATATAAATTTTATGTTTTTCTCTGCCGGGAGAACATCTGTCTTTACCCAAATCGAGCGTATATTCGCAGGGACTTACTTGATTCGATTAAAAAAGACATTTCATATCATACCATGTAGCGCCGCCGTGGCAGGAATCTGACAGGCCGTATTTTACAAAACCGTGTTTTTCATAATAATGGATCAAGTGCTCCTTACAAGTGAGCACCACACCTTTTTTCCCCCTTTTTTTTGCCAGAAGCACAAATTCATCGATCAGCCTTCCTGCTACCCCATGGCAGCGGAAATCCGGAAGCACATCCAGCCCGAATACGGTCTGATAAGCACCATCCGGCTTATGCAGCTGTGTGTCATGGTACATCTCATCAGGCAAATGGGGTTCATCCCCGGTAGCCCCGTTGATAAATCCGATCACTTTGCCGTCCTGCTCCGCCACAAGAAAATTTTCCAAAAAAACTCCCATGCGCTCCCGGATCTCCTTTTCCGTGGCAGCTTCCGCTTCCGGAAAACACTCCGCTTCAATCGCTGCCAGAATCCCGTCCTCCTCAGCTCTCGCCTGTCTGATCATAAGCTCCATATCTTATCGTCCCTTTCTTTATCTCTTCAAATACTATGATGCCAGAATTGTGGGAGTGCAAAGCACGGAACAATCCGTATGGCATCTTTTTCCCTCAACATCATACTATTTACTTAATGATACAAACTGAGACGAGATACGCTCTTGTAATCTCGTCTCAAAATAGCGGTCATCAAATGGCTATCCCC
>JALFIB010000262.1 GCA_022776305.1 Lachnospiraceae bacterium | reverse complement strand
CAGATCATGAATCGCTGATAACACAGTCACTCCAAGATTTTTTACAAGATCAAAAATAGAAAGCTGATAGCCAATGTCAAGATGATTCGTCGGCTCATCCAAAATCAGAAAATCGGTCTGCTGAGCCAGAACACGCGCAATGATGACTCTTTGTTTTTCTCCTCCGGAAAGGTGCTGGTAATTGCGCTTTGCCATATGTTTCATACCAATTTTATCCAAAGCTGCCATCACAATTTCTTTATCTGCCTTTGTATCTCCATCAAAAAGTTTTTTATGAGGGCTTCTCCCCATAGCGACAATATCTTCTACCTTAAAATCAAAAGGCACATAATTTTCCTGACCTACCACGCCTATCTTGGTTGCCATAGCTTTGTAGCTCATCTTATAAATATTCTCTCCATCGAGAAAAGCAGTTCCAGAAGCTGGATCAAGTGCCCGGTAAATATTCTTCAAGATTGTCGACTTTCCACTTCCATTCGGACCGATAATCCCTACAAACTCTCCTTTTTTCACATTGAGATTAATATCCTCAATAATCTTCTTCTCTGTGTCATACGAAAAATTCAGTTTCTCAACCTCTAATCTTACCTGTTCACTCATAGTTGTTCCTACCCCCTTGTATTTTTCTTCAGCAATATAATAAAGAATGGTCCGCCAAATACTGCAGTCAAAATACCAAGCGGAAGTTCTTCCGGTGCAATAATCATTCTTGCTGCTACATCTGTCCATACAACCAGAATTCCGCCCAAAAGAGCCGCTACCGGCAATACCTTCTTATGATCAGCACCTACGAGAAGTCTTGCAATATGTGGACACATCAGGCCGATAAATCCAATACTTCCACTCACCGCAATCGTTACGCCTGCCAACAGAGAAGCAATCAATACAAGCAGTTTCTGCATTCTCGCTACATTAATTCCAAGAGAACCTGCCGTATCATCTCCAAGAAGAAGTGCATTTAAGGCACGATAATTAATCATCAGAACAGAAATGCAAAGAAGCATAACAACAAGTGGTAATGTCAGATATCCCCACTTCGCTCCTGCAAGGCTTCCTGCCATCCAGAATTCCGCATTGTGAAGTCCCAAGGCATTCGGTGCGCTCAAGGTAATGATTTTCGTCACACCATCCATAATCATGGAAATCGCCACACCAGACAGAAGAAGCTGTGTGATATTAATCCTCCCCCGTACTCTTGAAATCATATAAACAAGAACAATCGTTGCTCCTGCTCCAAGAAATGCACTGATGGACAAAGAATATCTGCCAAGAAAAGAAAATACGCCAAATAGCATACCAAGTGTTGCAAATGCTGCTGCACCTGAGGAGACGCCCAAAATAAATGGATCTGCCAGATGATTCCTTACAAGTGCCTGCATAGCCACACCTGTCACAGCCAGAGAAGCTCCAACGATCATTCCCAACAGCACACGAGGAAGTCGAAGGCTCATAACAATATTTTCATCCAATTTTTCCCAAGTAACCGGTATATTTGAACCAATTCCCGGAATCTTGCTCAATATAACCTTCGCTGTAATTTCCGGCCGGACGCTAACGGGTCCAAGTCCCACAGCCAGAACAATCGAAACAATTGCAACAATTGCCATAATCACTAAAATAATCTTCATATTCGGATCATCCCGGTTAAAAATTTTTCTCAATCCTCTGTGTTTTACTGATGCTTCCACTTCTCTTTCTCCTTCTGTTTTTTATATTTATCTCAAATGGAAAAAGCCCTGCTATCAAAACAAGGCTTTTCCACGAAGACACGCAAGTATGGTAATAAGCGGTTATTAACTTGTGTGATTCCATTATTTAAAAAGCAATGCAGCTTACATGCTTATCTTAGCGAATATAATTGCACCGCACAAGCCACCCATGGGGATAAACTTTTCCTTTATTTTTCCCTTGATTTTCAGCCAAAAATCGCATGTTTTTTCTAATTTTTATCCCTATCCGGGGGATGATTACAATTTATATTTTTTCTGTTTTTCTGCGTATATATAAAAAAACAGTATATAGAAACCATGATTTTAGTTTCTATATACTGTTTTATTTTTGCATAAATAAAATTTTAGTTTAAAATACAAACTCTCTTTTTTTATTTTTCTTTATCTCCAGCATACGCAAACGTATGACAAACATCAACACAAATGCCACAGCTGTAACTGCCCAAGATACAATATAAATAGATGCAACACATTCCATAGTATGGTGTAATGGAAAGACAAAAATAATTCCCACGATACGAAGCACACACATACAGGTCAATGTAACCACCATCGGTTTCAGGGTATCTCCCATACTTGAGCACGCTCCGGAAAGAGCTTCTGCAATAGCATAGAAAAAGAAAAACGGAGCCAGTAATCGCATATATCCAGATGCCAAAGGGACAATAACTCCCGCATCAGAAGATGTAAGAAACCATTTTCCCATAATTGGTGTACCAAAGAATAAAACAATACTAATCATAATACAACAAATTGTAGACATGGCAGTGCCCACAAACACGCCTTTTTTTACTCTGTCATACTTACCCGCTCCGATATTTTGTGCCGTGAAAGTGGTAAGTGCCGGTGCCATCGCATCAGCGGCAAGCCATATCAGCATATCCAGCTTGTCACATAAGCCCCACGCAGCAATCTGGTTGACTCCCATCGTATTTACGCTTGCCTGAACAATCGAATTGGCTACCGGAAAAAACATCGACTGCAGAGCTAGAGGAAGTCCTGTTTTTATCATGATCGTCATATGCTCTTTACAAAAATGAAGGTGCCAGATTCTCTTCTGACCTCCTTCCCGTTCTGCCTCTGCCACGAGACGCAGCGTATACCATGCACTCAGAATCTGAGCTAAAACGGTTGCAGCAGCCGCTCCAGCCACTCCCATATGAAAGACACAGACCAGCAGTAAATCGCCAGCAATATTAATCAGCGAACAAAAGATCAGTACATACAATGGTCGTTTGGAATCTCCAAGCGCACGAAGTATTCCAGACTCCATATTGTAGAGAACCATCGCCCAGATTCCACCGAAATAGATAATGGTATAAATTGCTGTCTGTGTATAAATTTCGTCCGGCACAGCCATAAGATTCAAAAAAAACGGAGTCAAAATTACACCTGCCACAGAGCAAAAGACTCCCAGAACCATAGCAATCGTAAAAGCAGTACGAATGGAACAGTGTATTCCATCGCGATCTTTTGCACCAAAATACCCGGAAATCAGAATGGTCGCTCCTGTTGAAAGACCACTCATAAAATTTAAGGGAAATTTAAACAGCGTATGCACACTATCGATTGCGGCAAGCCCATTTTTTCCGACAAACTGCCCAACAATCACTGCATCCGCAGTTACAAACACCTGCTGACTGAGACTTCCCAAAAGAATTGGAAGAACAAAGAATACCACTACGGTAATCGTATTCCCTTTTGTCAAATCAAGTGTTTTATTTTTCATCATAAAAGAGGTGGGACGGTTCTGTCCCACCCATCATCCTTTTTTACATAAAAACAATCTTCAAAGTTACTGAATATCAAGATCTGCTGTTACCTGATAGTAGTCACATGCATGAGATGTATAGTTTGAAACATTAGATCTTGAAATCATGCTCATTTTCAGGAATGAACAGAATACAAACGCATTGTCATCCAGAACAGTCTGCTGCATT
>JALFIB010000242.1 GCA_022776305.1 Lachnospiraceae bacterium | reverse complement strand
CTCTGATTAAATGTGTGCGTTAAGATTTCCATGTGCTTGCACGGATGGAAATTGCGCATTCACCGAGCAGGATGTTTTCCTGCGAGGTTCGATTCGGCCAAGGTAAACTTGGCTATCTTCTTTACTGTTTTAAAGGTCAGTCCCTTAAAAAATTAACTCTTTTAGAATCTTTCAAGGTTGTTCCACTGTTCAGTTATCAAGGTCCTCTTTGTTGCTTACCAACCGGAGCAACTCTGATATCATATCATGTCTTTCCTAGTTTGTCAACAACTTTTTTAATTTATTTTTTCTTTTTGCTGCTTGCCTCAGCAGCGAAGATAATATTACCATCTGATTTCCCTTTTGTCAACAATTTTTTTGGATATTTTTTTTATTTTTTTCTTGCCACATGATATGGTTTTATGCTTCTTTATGAACCACATTTTCTTGTTTTCTTCTTCAACATATCCGAATAGCAAATGAAAGCTTCTTATATATAATATATAAAGTTGCGAATGCTGCAAAATAAAGAATTAGCCAGTTGCATGGCAAGATCCTTCATAAAAAAGAAGCATTGTGTTTACTTAAATGTAGGAATTGACGGAAGCTACATGTAGGGTAGATGGATACAGGATTTTCCATGTAGAGATTGCCGGAAACTACATGTCAGATAGAAGGCTATGGGATTCTCCATGTAAAGATTGCCGGAAACTACATGTCGGATAGAAGGCTATGGGATTCTCCATGTAAAGATTGCCGGAAATTACATGTCAGATAGAAGGCTATGGGATTTTCCATGTAGAGATTGAAGGAAATTACATGTTAGATTGAAGACAATGGGATTCTCCATGTAAAGATTGCCGGATACTACATGTCAGATAGAAGGTTATGGGATTCTTCATGTAAAGAATACTGAAAGCTACATGTCGGATAGAAGGAAATAAGAACTTCCATGTAACCATGTAAGGAGCCCCTTCCAGTATGTGCTGAATATGAATAATAATTAACTACGTAAGAAGGCGTTACAAAATAGATGTGTAATCATCTATTTCGCAACGCCCTCAAAAAGTACGAAGCAGAATGTGGTGTGGAAGCATCTTCTTTCATGCAAGCATGACGAATCTGCTTACTTATTCTAAGGGGGTCTGAATAGTTACGATTTTATTTTGAAAATAATATCCTATCATTATCCAGCTGTTTCCCTACTCCCTCACTGAATTTTTCAAGCAACCCGTCAACCGTTAAATTCTCCCGTTCTTTTCCGCTAATATCCAGTACGATCCTTCCTGAATCCATCATTAACGTACGGTTTCCCAGTTCAAGTGCTGAATGCATATTATGAGTGATCATCAAACATGCAAGATTATTTTCCCTGACTATTTTCTTTGTTAATTCGATTACTTTATCTGCGGTAGCAGGATCAAGCGCAGCAGTATGCTCATCCAAAAGCAGGATTTTGGGTGGTATTAAGGTTGCCATCAAAAGGGTCAGAGCTTGCCTCTGTCCGCCTGACAAGAGGCCGACCGGCTGTTTCATCCTGTCTTCCAATCCCATATTTAAAAGAGCCAGCCGTTCCCGGAACATCTTCCGTTCGGTATTGCTCACTCTGGAAAATATGGAATTCTTCCTTTTTGCCACGCGTAAATACGCCAAGGCAAGATTTTCTTCTATTGTCATATGCGGAGCTGTCCCTCGCATAGGATCTTGAAACAGTCTGCCTATTTCTACAGCTCTGCGGTATTCCGGTTTGTAAGTAATGTCTTCATCATCGAGGAAGACACTTCCCTCGTCTACGTAAAAACTGCCGCCAATACAATTAAAAAGCGTGGACTTCCCTGCACCGTTGCTCCCAATGATTGTTGCAAAGTCTCCATTTTCCACCGCTAAAGAAACATGGTCCAGCGCTACTTTTTCATTCACGGTTCCTTCATTAAATACTTTTCTTACATTTGTCAGTTTTAACATGTACCGCTTCCTCCTTTTCTGGCAGAAGCAGCTGCCATTTTTTTCTTCTGGAATGCAATCTTCTTTTTCAAATACGGAGAAGAAATTGCAATCGCTACGATCACTGCGGATACAAGTTTCAGACATTCAGCAGGTATATGCAGCCTCAATGCGATGGCAATAGCGAAACGGTAAAGGCAACTTCCAATAATAACCCCTGTGATTCTTCGGAATATCGTCTGTTTTCCCACCAATGTCTCTCCGATGACCAGACTTGCCAATGCGATGGTCACCATACCTGTACCCAAATTTATATCGCAGGTTTTTTGATACTGGCCGATCAGGCAGCCGGATAATGCAGTCAGGGAACCTGAAATACAAAGACCCACTGTAATAGTAAAACCAGGATTGATACTGGAGGCTTTTACCATGTCTTCATTATCTCCCGTCGCACGGATTGACAACCCGATCCTTGTTCCAAGAAACCAAGCTAAAATAATACATACAATCACTACGATCACAATTGAAACAATTAGTTTGTACCATGTACTGCCAAACAGCCCTTTGCAAAGACTGTAAATTGTCTCGCTTTTAAAAAGAGAAAGATTAGAAGAAAATCCCATTACCGCCAAATTCACAGTATACAATCCTGTGTTAACAATAATCCCGGCTAATATGGACTCCACTCCCAGTTTTGTCTGTAAAAATGCCATCACGTATCCGGAACAGACTCCAGCAGCCATAGCTGCAAACAATGCCAGTATGGGATGCCCCATAATAGCAACCTGTGCACCGACGGCACATCCTAAAGTAAAGCAGCCGTCTGTAGATAAATCGGCAATGTTCAGAATGGAATAACTTAAAAATAATGCCAACGCTACCAGAGCGTATATAAATCCAAGTTCCAGTGCTCCGACTACTACCGGAAGCGACAATAATGACTCCATATTATACTCCTTTGTTATCCAAGTTTTAAGTAGCCTAAAATCCCATCGAGCCACAGACAAATAGCTACTTGCTGTCTGCCTGTGGCCTGATCTAAACATTTTCTTTTCAAAAATTATTGGCGCCCAACTCCCAAAATATTAGGTATTTAGGAGAGTAGGTATGAACAATCACATTATTTACATCGTTCTTTGTATTATTCAAATTCTTCAGCTGTAATGGTTTCAATAACTTGTGTGCATACCTCTGCAAATCCACTGTAATCCAGTCCGATTGCCTCTGCCGTCTCTGTATTAACTGTTGCAATACCGTTATCAAATGTCTTTACTGCTGTAGTTGCCGGATCAGCTCCCTGAAGGATCTCAACAACCATATCTGCCGTTTCTTTTCCAAGGTTCTTGTAATCTACACCATATCCGCAGAAAGCTCCGTTTAAAGCAAAGGAATCTGCTCCTGCATAATGCGGGATCCCTGCATCAATGAATTTCTCATAAATTCCAAGTTCTGCTGTCATAACCGTATTATCAGTAGGAGTAAATACTGCGTCAACGCTTTCTGCAATCAAAGCATCTGCTGCCTGTGTTACTTCTGTATTATTGGTTCCCGTTTTTTCTACGTACTCTACTCCCTTTTCTTCTAAATAAGCTTTTGCATCTTCAATCGGCTGTTTAGACGCATCTTCTGACTGGCTGTATAAAAGACCTACTTTCTTGATATCCGGATTTGCAATAAACATTAAATCAAGAATCGCATTTGTATTCAATGCATCACTTGTACCTGTAATATTAGCACCAGGCTCTTCCATGCTTTCCACAAGGCTTGCACCAACAGGATCTGATACTGCTGAAAATACTACCGGAATCTGGTTATCTTCTGTAGCTGCCTGCACGATCTGTGCCGTTGGAGTTGCAATGGGAACAATAACATCGACACCATCTGAAATCAGCTGTGTAGCGATCTGGCTCAGTGTTGTGGAATCCGCCTGTCCGTTGTAAACGTAGCCCTCATAAATATATTTGTCTTCGCCTTCTTCTGACTTTGCATCAAGCTCCGCTTCGATAGATGCTTCGATCTGGTTTAAAGAAGCATCATCTACAAACTGGATAATACCTACCTTGTACTCGGCTGCCATTGCTGTACCTGCCAACATGATTGCTGCCATAACGGATGCTGCTACACTTGCTAATACTTTTCTCTTCATAATTTTGTTCTCCTTTTCTTTTTACGGTCTTTGCCTTATTTCATTATATTCAAAGGAGTAACCGGTGTATCTTATGTGGTACTGGATTACCGTGCTGCACGCGGCTCAATACGCACCGTTTACGGCTCTTGAGCCGTGCTGCCACCTCGACGCCGCTTCGCTCCGTCTCGGTCGCGGGCATTCGCCCTATAAATCCTCCTTCTGACAAATCTGACCATAAATGGTCAATTTGTCTTCCGTCGGATTTGCACGGCTCATTGCTTTCGCGAAAAAAAACCGCCTCAGATTTTTATCTGAGACGGTAATAAATTCTTATTATCGCGGTACCACTCACTTTGACGTTAAGTCCACTTTCGCATGTACTGTCATACACTCCTGATTGATAACGGGTTCGGTTCCCGGCGGCTCCTACTTTTTATAAACTGTTCAGGCCACCCTCAAAAGTCCATTCAGCAAACCGTTCCATACTGCAATCCCACCATCTGCAGCTCTCTGTGATTTCACATTGAATGCTTACTACTCTTTCTCATCGGTTTCATCCTTTGTTGTGTTAAAGTGTACCACTGGCGCGGACATTTGTCAAGCTGTAAATGCACACATTTTATCACACATTTTTATCCAGCAGTCTGTGTTCACCACCTGTAACGTTTCAGAGCCAAGCAGAATTTCATAAAACAGTTACCACTAATTTATATAAAGATCGCTGCTGCCTGCAGTACGATCTGCATAAATAAGTTGGAATCATACAAATACCCCAGCAACCTGCTGCTTTGCACCATTGACATCAGCTGAAGTCCTATTTCCGTGGTGGATGTCATGGATAAAATGAGGAAAAAGATCCACAGGAAAAACAGTGCCTGTATTAATCCCAGAAGCAGCCCTAAAAGCCGGTTCAGCCCTCCGATCAGCGGTATGTGGGACAAAATATCAAGTGCAGCAATGGCAAGCCATAAGAATACTTGGACCACGATCACTGCCGCAATAAAGGATATCACATTCAAAATCACAGTGGCAATAAACTGGATCACGTAATCCTGAAAGGTTTCCACACCAAGGCTGGAATATCCTTCTTGGTTATTATAATCTAATAGCAGATCCTTCAGGACATCCGGAACCGGCAGTCCCTCGATCAATTCTGTCTGTTCGATCCTGTCAGGTTGCCAGCTTTCTCCCTGCCCTCCGCCTAAATACTGCTGGGCGTACTGCTCTATATATTGTTTTTTGTACTGTTCCAGCTGTTCATCTGTCAGGGAGTCCACAATGGAACTGTCGTAGCCGTTTTCTTCCATCAAGCTCTTAATCTGGTCTCTTCCCATGTTCTGGTAGGTCTGCGCTTCTGCATTCTGGGAATTTCCTGATAAGATGGAGTCTGCAAGCTTTTCTGTCATCACCTGCTTGCATTGGTCTACAATATATTCATATACAGGTGTATTATTTTTTAAAAACTCTGTCATGTATGGCAGAAACACCGAAACAAGGACAACGGAAAGCACAAGGGAAAGCATAGATGCCAATTTCCTGACAAATCCCTTTCGGTAACCCATAAGGGCAAATCCAAATGTTAAAACAATGATAATAATTTCCAGTATATTCATGTATCCCCCTGATTTTCTGCAAATTAGCTTATCCTGATCTTGTCAAAGGTATCGTGTGTAATAACCAGATATTTTCTGAATTCAGAGAAGTAAAATACATCAACGATCTCTTTTTCATAAGTGGACGAAAACTTTTTATACCCGGACAGGGAAAATGCCTCGCAATGGTTTCCATCATACATTAAGATTTGTCCGTTCTCGATCTTGATCTGTTCAAACTCGGCGTCCAATCCGCAGGAAGCTTTTTTCCGCCCCCGGTAATTATATAATTCAAACCTATATGGGTATTCCTTCTCGGTCTCCCTGAATAAAAATCCGATATTGCTGCCATCGTGGAATGTGCTGACGATCTCTTCCTCAAAGAATACCTGAGCCGTCTGCTTCGGCGTATCGGTTCCCCTGAATACGAGAAATCCGCTGTCTGTCACTGCAACTGCTCTGGAATTATCCGTAAAATATATCTCAGGAATGACAGTCTCGGTATACGTCTCACTGCTGACGATATGGTCGTCCTTCGTCTGTCCCGCTGCCCCAAAATGGTAAAATACCACCCGGCTTGTGACGATACCCTTTTCTATTCCAAGGTATGATACGGCAAGTTTCTGTCCGTCCGGTGAAAGATCAATGTCCAATGGATATCCCGATTCTGCCACCGTTGTCTTATCATTTGCAATAGATGTGCCGTCTGACTGGTATAGATTTACCCAGGTCACATCATCTTCCTGCAGGACTACAGCTACCACGCCCTGCTTCGACACACGCACTTTCAAAATAGGCAGAAGTGTCTCAAAATTTCCTATCAAGCCATCTTTATCCACAATATAAACTTGATTGCCCTGCTGCTCCGCGATCACCATCGTGCTGCCGCAGACATCGGCGATAGGAGCCTGCATATTATATGTAATGCTCCATTTCAGCTCATTTTTCCGGCTGACACAAGAAACGCCGTCTGAATTATAGCGGTAAATGTTTTTCCCTACGGATTCATAATGGCTTCCTGCCGCCACTTCATTCTCATAAGATTCTGCAATGATATAATCCGTAAATGTATGGAACTTATTATATAAAACAAACCCTCCGATAATAATTACGGCAAGGGCTAAGAGAGCCATTCTCCTTCGAAAGATCCGTTTCCTGTTTCTCTCCAGCTTCTCCTTCAAGTCACCTTCCGGCAAATCCTTTTTAGAAATATTGCCGGAAGACAGTGACCGCTCTTCGACTTGTATTTCGTCTTCTTGATCCGGATCTTCCTCTATTTTTAGAAAATAAAGTTTTTCGGCTAGTTTTCCCGTGACATTTTCCCATTTATCTTTATTCATGTATCATACCTATACCTATTTTTATTACTATAGTCCCTGATGCTTCCGATTATGTTATCATAGCAGAATCCCTTTCTAAACGCAACCTCATGGCAAAACGATTTTCTGCCCCGGCATGATCATATTGGCATTTTCTATATGATTAGCCTCACAGAGCTCCTCCAATTTTTCCGTGCTGCCATAATATCTATTGCAGATATCCGCCAATGTATCCCCTTGTTTTATAACATAAGAAGCCATGATCGCTCTGGAAACAGTTTCTGATGATGTGGCATTTTCCGTCCCCCCTGTTCCTATTTCCGATACTGTGGCATTTTCCGTTCCCCCTGTTCCTGTTTCCGATGCTGCGGAATTTCCTACACTGTCTGTTTTCGCCTCCGCTCCCGCATTGTTATCCATGGCTTTAATTCCCGTTTCCACTCCCGCAGTGTTGCCCGTGCCTTCGATTTCCGTTTCCACTCCTGCAGTATTTTCCGTGCCTTCAATTCCTGTTTCCACTCCCGCAGTATTTTTCATGCCTTCAATTCCTATTTCCCCTCCTGTAGTGTTTTCCATGCCTTCGGCTCCCGCTTCCACTTCCGCAGTGTTTTCCACCCCTTCTTCAATTTTAGCTTCTACTGCTGTTTTTTGGAGTGCCGCCCCATCCTCTGCCTGATCAGCCTGTTCCAGAGTGACTGCGTCACTTCCCGCAGTATTTTTTATACTTCGTATCTCATCAAGCCGTGTCACTGTAATTGCCCCAATGATTAGAATTGTCATTACAAAAAAGGAGCTTGCCATCTTCAGCATGCTTCCAGTCCTTTTTTCCCCTTTCTCCTTTACTTTCTCCCGGAAACTCTTGATTGCCCGGTCCGGCAGGTTTTCTTTCTCTATTCCTTCGTCACGGAAAACATCGGATAAATATTCCTGCATTTTTTTATTTTGTTCGTAGAAGACAAAGTACCCTTTCATTCTCTTATACTTATCAGCTTCCTTCAAGTAAAGGGTTTCTTCCTGCTCCTGTAAATGGTAGATCAGTTTTCCTGCTTCCGGCATTACTTCTGAGAGCTGTTCCAATTCTTTCGCCTGATATGTTCCGATTACACAGCATCCCTGTATCTCCCAGTCGGGAAAATAATTATCTTTTTCCTTTAAAAATTTTGTCTGGAAACTTTCTTCCGTATCCACCCCCGTATCTGCACTTGTTTTTTCCTTTTGCTCTTTCTTTTTCTCTTCCCTTTGCTTTTCTGCACTTTCTCCGTCTATACGCTGCTCTTTTTTCTCTTCCTTTCCCGGAAACTGAAGTTCGAGAATACCTCGGATAAATACGTACATGGCCCCTTTTTCTTCCTTTTGTTCGCCGAGGAAAATCCCCAGATATCCTTCCTCTTCTTTCGCTTCTTTTTTTCGGATATACGTCATGACATAATCTTCAATATATACTTTTTCTTCATCCCGGACATCCCCTATCTGTCGTATGTTTTTCGGTAATGCCGATTCCTTTTCCATACTCCTCTCACTCCTTTTGCCATGTTCACATAACCTTACCATATACTTTATGCAGAATTTAGTATTTCATGGACAAAAACCAAAAACATTTTCAGACATCCTTTGCCCTTTATTTTCTTTCGTATATTTTTGCTTTTAGAGGGATACAATTTAACCAAGTCAAGTAGCGAAACGGATTACGAATATCCGATTAACCTAATTATTCTGAATAGTTATGAAATAGTTTTTGAGAGGTGCGTATGACAGCATTTTTCCATCCTTTACCGGCTTCAACGTATTTTAAAACATCCAGCTGCCTTTTGGAACCGCAGAGGCTCAAAGCCATCCTTGCTTCTGTGTCACCGGAAAAAAGCCCGGCGGCCCCCGTTATCCTATGTGTGGGTACAGACCGCATCATCGGCGACTGCCTCGGTCCTCTGGTAGGCACTATGGTTGAAAAAGGCGCAAAGGGACAGCTGCCCGTTTTCGGTACACTGCAGCATACAGTGCATGCACTGAACCTGTGTGAAACGATAAGAGAAATAAAAAAGAAGCACCCCGGCTGTATTACCATTGCCGTTGATGCCTCACTTGGTTCTTATGAGCAGATCGGAACAGCCCTGATCCGTCCGGGATGTCTGCGCCCCGGAGCCGGAGTGCACAAAAATCTGCCTGAAATCGGTGACATTTCCATTACAGGTATTACCAACAGTGAAAGCAGCCAGCCTTATCTGGATCTTCAGACTGCCCGCCTTTCCACTGTATCATCCATTGCCGACTATATATGCCAATGCATCTTAGATGTCTGCCTTTCATGAAATCTGCCTTTCATGGAACCTATCTTTTATAAAACCTATCTTTCATAAAACCTATCTTCCATGACCCTGTCTTTCATGGGGTATTCTTTTATAACTCTATGCGGCCTTCCAATGCCCGCAGTAGCGTCACTTCGTCAATATACTCAAGGTCACCGCCTACCGGCACTCCGCTGGCAATACGGCTGACTTTGATCCCGGTAGGTTTGATCAGCTTGCTGATGTACATGGCTGTCGTCTCACCTTCCAAACTGGAATTTGTGGCAATAATAACTTCATTTACATCTCCTTGAAGACGCTGCATCAATTCTTTTAATTTTATATCGCCCGGGCCAATACCCAGCATCGGCGATATGGCACCATGGAGCACGTGGTAAACCCCGTCGTATTTGCCGGTCTTCTCATAAGCCGCCAAGTCTCTGGTGCTCTCCACCACCATGATGGTCTTTTTGTCCCTTGCCGGATTGCTGCAGATAGGACATTTTTCTTGATCCGTCAATGTATAGCATTCACTGCAGTAACGGATATTGTTCCGTGCATCCGTAATTGCCTGCGTCAGCTGCTCCACCTGTTCTTTTGGCATATGAACAATGTGAAATGCCAGACGCTGGGCAGATTTTCCGCCGATTCCCGGCAAGGAAGACAGCTGCTCGATGAGTTTTGACATCTGGCTTCCGTAATAATCCATTAGAATCCGAAGCCTCCCAATCCTCCAAGGCCGCCTGTCAGTTTAGACATGGCAGATGCTGCTGCTTCTTCCACTTGGCGCAGCGCCTCATTGGTTGCTGCGACGATCAGGTCCTCCAGCATTTCAATATCATCCGGGTCTACTACTTCCTCGGACAATTTCACTTTTACTACTTCCTTTTTACCGGAAATCGTCACTTCCACTGCACCGCCGCCAGCTGCTGCAGTAAACTCTTTTTCCTCCAGGGCTTTCTGGTTTTCTTCCATCTGCTTCTGCATCTTCTGGGCCTGCTTCATCAGATTGTTCATATTTCCCGGCATACCACCCGGGAACCCGCCACGCTTTGCCATATATTTTCCTCCATATTCACATTTGGTCACTGTACAATTACAGCATTAGAATGTATTGTACCAGTTTTAGTCTTCAATTTCTATATCTGTATGAATAAATTCGTGAATTCTTTCCTCAATCTCAATAGATGAGAGTTTTCCTCTCTGAATTCCTTCATCTGCTGCCAGAACAAATTTTATTTCCACATGCTTTCCTGTCCGTTCCTCAATAATCTGCTCCAGCTCTGCCTTTTTTTCTTTGTTGTCTAAATACCGCTCTGCAAGAAAATCAGCAAAAACTACGTACAGTTTCCCATCCTTCTCATTCTGTGCATTAAATTTCGGTTCCGCGGCGGAAAGTACTACCCGGAACATGCCGGTTGTTTCCCCTACGATGCTTTTCCACATAGACCGGACTTTTTTCAGATCCTCCGGCGCCGCCTTCGGATAAGGAGCTGCCATCTGCGCTTTTTCACCATATCCGCTGCCATCCATCGTCTGTGCGTTTTCGACGTATCCGCTTCCGCCCATCATCTGCGCATTTTCGACGTATCCGCTGCCACCCGCCATCTGCACGTTCTGCCCATAGCGTTCCTGCTGCCCTTTTCCATTTACAAAGGGCATAACTCCTGATGACACCTGTTCCATCGTCCGTTCCAATTTTCGGATACGTTCTAAGAGGGAAAGTTCATCCCGCTCTGCCTCCGGCTTACACAATTTGATCAGCGCCAGTTCCAGCAAAACTCTTTTGTTGGAAGCATATCGGATCTGATTGGCCAGCTCCGAAAAAATCCTGATGAAGCGCATCAGCGTATCGCTGCGGACCATGCCGGCCTCTTCCTTTAACTGCTGCAGGTTTTCGGTGGAAACATCCAATATATCTTCCATGTCATCCGAAGCCTTGATCAGCATAAGGTTTCGCATATACCAGGTAAAATCATTTACGAACTGGGTCAAGTCACGTCCCTGCATGATCAAGGTTTCCAAGGTACTGATGGCGCCCACAATATCTTCTTTTAAGATCTTCCGCAGCAGGTCACTGAAAACCTCTGTATCTACTGCCCCCAGTACCTCCAAAACTTTATCATAGGTCAAAGTTTCACCGAGATAAAAAGCAATACACTGGTCCAAAAGGCTCAGGGCATCACGCAAAGATCCATCTCCCTTTTTCGCAATATACCGCAGTGCCCTCTCTTCTGCATCCACGTGCTCCTGCTCCATCAGTTCCTCCAGTCTGGCCAGAATCGTATCCTGAGGAATCCTTCTGAAATCGTATCTCTGGCATCTGGAAAGGATCGTTACCGGGATTTTGTGGGCTTCTGTAGTTGCTAAAATAAAGATCACATAAGAAGGCGGTTCTTCCAAAGTTTTCAAAAGTGCATTAAATGCACCGATGGAAAGCATATGGACCTCATCAATGATATACACTTTGTACCGTCCATCCGCAGGGGAGTACGCCACCTCCTCACGGATCTCACGTATATTGTCAACGCCGTTGTTGGACGCTGCATCGATCTCTATCACATTCATGGAAGACCCTGCCGCGATAGCCCGACAGGAAGCACATTCATTACAGGGATTACCGTCTATAGGATGTTCACAGTTTACTGCTTTTGCAAAAATCTTAGCAATCGTGGTCTTACCCGTTCCTCTCGTACCGCAAAAAAGATAGGCATGTCCGATACGGTCTGCCATGATCTGGTTCCTCAATGTTTTTACGATATGCTCCTGCCCTTTGACATCCTCAAAAGAATCCGGCCTGAATTTCCGGTATAATGCCGTATATGCCATATTATGCACTCCTGTCCTGTATTTACGCAAAAGCGCAGGCGCCCCATAGCTGCAGGCCGCCTGCGATATTTATCTTATGGCCATCAATCTCCGAAACTGATACCCATCAATTTTGCTTCTTTGATGATCTGCTCCTTCGGAGAAACAGTCTTTAATTTTCCTGCTACTTCCTCCAACGGAACTTTCTTCATCTTGCCGTTTACAATACCTACCATATATCCATACTCATCGTTCAGGATCATCTCCGCAGCTGTCACACCGATCCTGGTAGAAAGTACACGGTCGTACGGACACGGGCTTCCTCCTCTCTGTGTATGTCCCGGAACAGTAATACGTACTTCCGGTCCATTTGCAGCCTTGATTTCTTCTGCGATCTCATAAGCTACAGACGGATACTTCTTCTGTTCGATCTTCTTCTTGTAATCCTTCTTGCTCAGTTTTGCATCCTGCTTGGAAATAGCGCCCTCGGCAACAGCGATCACCGTAAAGCCTTTTCCTGCTTTCGTTCTCTTATCAATCGCCTCGATGACTTTCTTGATATCGTAAGGAATCTCAGGCAGCAAAATAATGTCTGCGCCTCCTGCAATACCGGCATAAAGTGTCAGCCATCCAACCTTATGTCCCATAACCTCCACAATGAAGACACGGTTGTGGGATGCAGCTGTTGTATGGATGCAGTCGATGGCATCTGTAGCAATATTCACTGCACTGTAGAAACCGAATGTCATATCCGTTCCCCAGATATCATTATCAATGGTCTT
>JALFIB010000225.1 GCA_022776305.1 Lachnospiraceae bacterium | reverse complement strand
AATGTAACGATTGTGTTATTAAAAGATGACTGGATATGTGCCTGTCCGCGTTCAACGTTTTTCTTTACACGCTTTTTTGTCACTTTTTTTGCTGTAGTGGACACTTTTTTAGCCATTTTAAACTAACCTACTTTCTCATTTTCTTGAATTCGCTCTCCTGTTTTTAAAACATGCAAATCGAATTCTGTTACCGTGTTACCTGCTGTTGATGTTCTTTTGCGGAACATTCAATGCTTATTTCTTCTTATTTGCTACTGTCTTTCTCGGACCCTTGCAGGTTCTTGCGTTGGTCTTTGTCTTCTGACCGCGAACCGGCAGGCTCTTTCTGTGACGAATTCCTCTGTAGCATCCGATTTCCTGAAGTCTCTTGATGTTCATAGCAATCTCTCTACGAAGATCACCTTCAACAACCTGAGTATCAGCGATAATGGTTGCCAGCTTCTTCACCTCATCGTCAGTTAAATCCTTAACGCGAGTATCTGGATTAACGCCAGCTTCTGCTAAGATTCGGTTGGAGCTTGTTCTACCGATACCGTAGATGTAAGTAAGACCGATCTCAACACGTTTTTCTCTTGGTAAGTCAACACCTGAAATACGAGCCATGTGTGTAGTACACCTCCTAATTTTAATTAACCTTGTCTCTGTTTATGCTTTGGATTTTCGCAAATTACTCTGATACTGCCTTTTCTCTTAATGATCTTGCACTTTTCGCAGATCGGCTTAACGGATGATCTAACCTTCACAGTAATTCTCCTTTCTATAGACCACAAAGTTGCTAAAGCATTATACCAAATTTTTTTTGGAAATGCAAGCACTTTTTGGAGCTATTTTTATCTGTTTTCTCCCAAACTCCGCCTTTAGCTCCGTTTGGGCAGCGCTCCACTTCGTTGCGCTTATTTATCTCTCCAGATGATTCTGCCTTTGGACAGTTCATAGGGTGATAACTCTATGGTTACTTTGTCGCCCGGCAGGTTGCGGATGTAATTCATACGAAGTTTTCCGCTGATATGTGCCAGGACCTGATGTCCATTTTCCAGCTCAACCTGGAACATGGCATTGGGAAGTTTCTCAACTACGGTTCCTTCAATTTCAATAACGTCTGCTTTGGACATATTCTTTCCCTCCTACTGCTTGTGAGAACGGATAAAGCTTCTGATCTCTTCATCCCTCACTGTCTCGCCTTCTGTAAGCTTTTTCCTTAAGGTTTCATCCTGCTCATGTATAAGCTGCAGGTGCTTTGTGTTTTTGCGTTTCTGCCTGTCCAGGGGATGTTTCCTGCCGTCTGACAGATAAACATATTCCCCCCGGACGCTGATTATGATATACAGTTCATCTTTGTCGTGGCCTGCCAGACTTCTTACCAAGCCGGCTTCCTTAAACTCTACCATAAGTTCACCTCAGCTACAGCGACAAAATCTCAGGTTCTCCATCCGTGATCAGGACGGTATTTTCATAATGGGATGCCAGTGAACCGTCTTCTGTAACAACAGTCCAGTCATCGTCCATCCATGCTACATCATAGCGGCCTGCAGTAATCATAGGCTCGATAGCCAGTGTCATACCAGGCGCCAGCTTAATACCCTTGCGGTGCTGGTCAAAATTGGGAATCTCCGGTGCCTCATGCATATTGGTGCCGATGCCGTGGCCTACCAGGTCACGTACAACACCGAATCCAAAGCTTTCTGCATATGCCTGGATCGCTTTGGAAATATCATTGAGATGATTGCCCGCTTTTGCGTATTTTATACCTTCAAAAAAACTCTGCTGGGTAACTTCCACCAGTTTTTTTGCTTCTTCGCTGACCTCACCGATCATGTGGGTCCTGGCTGCATCTGACTGATATCCCTTCCATATTACACCTGTATCCAGGCTGACGATGTCGCCCTCCTCCAGATAACGGTGCTTGTCAGGAATACCATGAACCACCTCATCATTGATGGAAACGCAAACAGAAGCGGGATAGCCCTGGTAATTCAGAAAGGAAGGGATGCATCCGTAACTGCGGATCATTTCCTCACAGATCCTGTCGATCTCCTTGGTCGATATTCCCGGCCTTACGATCTTTGCCAGTTCCTCATGAACCTTCGCAAGGATCTTTCCGGCTTCTCTCATTAATTCAATTTCCCGTTCAGACTTAATCGTTACCATTTTTATGCTCCTAAAATCTTAACGATATCCTGGAATACATCTTCCATGTTCTTGGTTCCGTCAACCTCAGCCAGCACGCCTGCCTTCTGATAATAATCGATCAGAGGCTGTGTCTGATCATGATATACATCCAGACGTTTCTTAACTGTCTCAGGCTTGTCATCATCCCTCAGTACCAGCTGCTGTCCGCAGGAATCACAGATACCCTCTTTCTTCGGCGCATTGTATACGATATGATAAGTAGCACCGCAGGAAAGGCACGCCCGGCGGCCGGACATACGGTTAATAATATTTTCATCCGGTACATCTACATTGACAGCATAGTCAATGGCTTCTCCCATCTCGCTCAATGCCTTTGTCAGACTCTCTGCCTGCGGGATCGTTCTTGGGAATCCGTCCAGTACATAACCATTTGCACAATCTGCCTGGTGAATACGGTCCAGTAACATTCCGATGGTGATCTCATCCGGAACCAGTCCGCCTGCATCCATATAGGATTTGGCCTTCATACCCAGCTCCGTTCCGTTTTTGATATTAGCACGGAAAATGTCTCCTGTGGAAATATGCGGAATCTGATATTTTGCTGCAATTTTCTTTGCCTGGGTGCCTTTTCCCGCACCCGGAGCACCTAACATGATAATCTTCATGGCATCAGTCCCCTTTTTTTAAATTATCCCAATAACACAATCAATCCACCCTTGTGGAATACCACAAAGGCAGATTGACTGATTCATCTTAATCGTTCAAAAATCCCTTATAATAACGCACAAGCATCTGAGATTCTACTGCTTTGATTGTTTCCAGTACTACGCCTACAATAATGATCAGAGATGTTCCGGAAAAAGAAATATGTCCTACATCCAGCAAGCCGGAAGCAAGAATCGGAACAATCGCAACCACAATCAGGCCAACTGCACCAATGAAAACAATATAATTCAAAATTTTATTTAAATAATAACTGGTTGGCTTTCCCGGACGAATACCTGGGATAAAGCCGCCCTGCTTTTTCATGTTATTGGCTACTTCCAACGGATTGAAGGTAATAGACGTATAGAAGTAAGCGAACATGATCAGCAATGCAATATAAATCACCAGACCAATCGAATATACAGGCTTCTCCGGTCTGCACCATGAACCTGAGTTCAGTACCATCAGAATCTTGCCGCCGATGGAATTATAATCCACAGGAAAGAACTGTGCGATTACCACCGGGAAGGACATAATGGAAGAAGCAAAGATGACCGGCATAACGCCTGCTGTATTGACCTTCAGTGGGATATTGGAAGCCTGTCCGCCAACCATCTTTCGGCCAACCATCTTCTTGGAGTACTGTACCGGAATTCTTCTTTCCGCATCATTGAGTACGATAACGAATACTACCATAGCGAGGATCACTGCAACAATGATCAGGATAGCGATGGCAGCAGTCGGAACGGACTGTCCGAATACAAAGCGGTAATAAAGGCTTCTTACATCACTTGGAACGCTGGAAAGGATATTGAATAACAGCACGATAGAGATACCGTTTCCTACACCCTTTTCAGTGATCTGCTCACCAATCCACATCAGCAGTGCACTTCCTGTCGTCATGGTTACAACTGCCACGATCACATTCCACGCATTGTAGTCAAGGAGAAGTCCCTGACGGCCAAAGCCGATAGCCATAGCACTTGACTCAAGCAGTGCCAGACCTACAGTAGTATATCGGGTGTATTCCTGAATCTTCTTTCTTCCGTCCTCGCCATCCTTCTGCAGCTCTTCCAGTTTCGGAATCGCGATCGTCAGCAGCTGGATGATAATGGAAGATGTAATGTACGGCGTAATGCTCAGTGCAAAGATAGACATTGATGAAAATGAACCACCTGTCATGGCATTAAAAAAGCCGAATACATCTGTCGTCTGTTTTGCAAACCAATCCGCAAAGAATGAAGTCTCAATTCCCGGAATCGGCAGCTGGCAGCCAAAGCGAATGACTACCAGCATCATAAAGGTATAGAGAATTTTACTGCGAAGCTCTTTTACCTTAAATGCGTTTCTGATCGTTTTAAACATTAGATCACCTCGCAGGTTCCACCTAAAGCTTCGATTTTAGCTTTTGCACCTTCACTGAATGCATTCACCTTAACGGTCAGCTTTTTGGTTAATTCTCCATTTCCAAGGATCTTTACACCATCTCTTGGATTCTTAACGATACCGGACTCAACTAAAGTCTCAACAGTAACAACTGCATCGTTATCGAATCTTTCCAGTGCGCTTACGTTAATACCAACAATGGTCTTAGAATTCATGTTAGTGAAACCACGCTTCGGCAGACGTCTGTATAAAGGCATCTGTCCGCCTTCAAAGCCTGGTCTTGGTGCTCCAGAACGAGCCTTCTGACCCTTATGGCCCTTACCAGCGGTCTTACCATTACCTGAACCATGGCCACGGCCTCTTCTAAAATTATCGCTATGCTTTGAACCTGCAGCAGGCTGTAAATTTGACAATTCCATGACTGCACCTCCTTACTTTATCAAAATTAGATTTCTTCAACTTCTACTAAATGTCTTACGCTCTGAATCATGCCTCTGACAGCGCCATTATCTGGCATTTCAACTGTCTTGTGCAGCTTGGAAAGTCCAAGTGCCTCAACAGTTGCTCTCTGCTTTGGAACAGCACCGATAGGGGACTTGACTAATGTGATATTTTACTTCTCTGCCATGTCTTTCTCCTCCTATTAGCCCACAATTTCTTCTACAGATTTGCCGCGCAGTCTTGCAAACTCTTCCGGTGTCTTTAAGGAAGTTAAGCCTGCAAGTGTTGCCAGAACTACGTTTGTCTTGTTGTTAGAACCTAAAGACTTTGTACGGATGTTCTTGATTCCTGCCATCTCCAGTACGGAACGTGCCGGACCACCAGCGATAACACCAGTACCTTCAGGAGCTCTCTTTAACAGAACAGTTGCGCTTCCGAATTTACCGATAAAATCATGTGGGATGCTCTTATTCTCATCAACTGGAATTTCAACCAGATTCTTAACTGCTGCTTCTTTACCCTTACGGATAGCTTCCGGAACCTCGCCGGCCTTTCCTAATCCTGCGCCAACGTGGCCGTTGCCGTCACCTACTACTACCAGAGCGGAAAATCTCATGGTACGTCCACCTTTTACAGTCTTGGATACTCTCTTGATAGCCACTACCTTGTCATTCAGCTCCAACTGACTGGCATCAATAATTGTACGCTTCATGCTTGTTCTCCTCTCTATTAGAAATCCAGACCAGCCTCACGGGCTGCATCTGCTAATGCCTGAATTTTGCCCTGATATATAAAGCCGCCTCTGTCGAAAACAACTTCCTTGATACCTTTTTCAAGGGCTCTCTTTGCAATTACTGTACCAACGTATGCTGCAGCTGCCTTGTCGTTTGTCTTCTCCAGTTCAGCCTTGATCTCTTTCTCAACTGTGGAAGCAGCAACTAAGGTGTTACCAACCGTATCGTCGATAATTTGAGCATACATATGATTATTACTTCTAAACACTGCCAGACGCGGTCTCTCTGCTGTGCCAGAAAAACGGTTACGCATTCTGATGTGCTTCTTTACGCGAATTTCGCTTCTTGACTGTTTGTTAACCATTTTTACACTCTCCTTAATTATTT
>JALFIB010000206.1 GCA_022776305.1 Lachnospiraceae bacterium | reverse complement strand
CAGAAATTACAATAAAAGCAGGTTTTTTCATATCCGGTGTATGGTTGACACGATCCATAACCGTCAATCCGTCCAGCTTCGGCATAATGATGTCAAGCAATACAACATCCGGCTTTTTTTCCTTGATGATCTCAAGCAATTCCTCCCCATTTCCAGCCTTTCCTACTACCTCCAGTTCCTCATCACTGCTCACTATGCGATCAAGCAGCTGAACCATTTTCTCATTATCATCAGCAATCGCAATATTCAACTTTTCCATCGTATACTCCTCCCCTGATATGATTTTCTGTTGTTGCACCGCTGCATTTTTTTAAGGCCCTTACCAAAAATTGTCATGTACAAAAACTACTTGTATTATATAACAACCTCTCGCGATAGCAAGGAAATCTTATCTTCCAAAATCGACAGATATCTGCTCCATTTTCGCTGCAAGGCATCCTTCTTGTCTTAAACAGTAACGTATGAAAGGCAATTATGTGATGAAAAATAGAAATTTTTGTTGAAAAAAATCGAAATTTTATGTTCTCGTTTGCTGTCGTTTATGGTATTCTTTACAGAAAAAGGAGGATTGCATATGAATCGTGTAGAAAAAGCTTTAGAAAACCATAAAAAAGGATATAACTGCAGTCAGGCTGTTGCCTGTGCATTTTGTGACAAAACATCTTTTTGCGAGGCCGACCTGTTCCGTATCATGGAAGGCTTTGGTCTTGGAGGCGGGGACATGGAGGGAACCTGTGGTGCAGTAGCCGGTGCAGCTGCCATTGCAAGCTTACTCACCAGCACAGGAAATATTCAGGCTCCGGACTCTAAACAAAAAACGTACCAGACCACAAAAGCTCTGGCTGGAAAATTCCGTGAAAAAAATGGTTCTACCATCTGTAAGGAGTTAAAAGGTGCAGAGACAGGAAAGGTACTCCGCTCCTGTGACGGCTGCATTGAAGATGCGGCAAGACTGGTCTGTGAGCTGATCGGAGAAAAGGTTTAAAGGCAAATCCAAGCTTCCATACAGTCCAAAAATAATACGCGGTGAATGCGCTCTACCATCTACCGCGTATTATTTCTATCTTATCTTGTTTGCTGAAATACTTATGAAACCTCTGCAAATTCCTTGCGGAGTGTATCTTCCATCACATCCAGTGGCGCTTCCTGCCCTGTCCACAAGGTAAAATTAAGTGCTCCCTGACATGCCAGCATGCCAAGGCCATTTACCGTCTTTGCCCCACGGCCTGCAGCTTCTTTTAAGAACAGCGTATCTGCCGGGTTGAAAACCACATCGGATACAACCATGGTACCACGGATCGTATCGTAATCAATATCAGGCTTTTTATCGGAATCCGGATGGAGTCCGATACAAGTAGCATTGATCAAAATATCTGTGTCTGCCGGAATTTTCTGTCCTGCTGACAGTTCCTGTGCCTGCGCTTTCGTCTTCGTATGTTTCGTAAGGACATCCGCAAGCTCCTGTGCACGGGCAAGGGTACGGTTCATTACAGTCACCTGTGCTGCACCTGCAAGGGCACATTCCACGGCAATCGCTTTTGCTGCCCCGCCAGCACCTAAGATCACGATCTTCTTTCCTTCTAATGTGACATCATTGTTTTTTAAAGCCTGTACAAACCCTTTTCCGTCCGTGTTTTCCCCAAACAGTTTTCCATCTTTTACTACGATGGTATTTACTGCCCCGATGATCGATGCTGCCTCTGAGAGTTCATCTAGATAGGGCAATACCGTGATCTTATGAGGCATAGTCAGATTCATGCCCTTCATGTGGAACGCATGAAGGGCTTTCATCGCATCTTCAAAATCTTCTTTCGTAACCTTTAATGTCAAATAGCGGTAATTCAAACCACAAGCCGCAAAAGCAGCTTCTTCCATTACACCGGTAGGGTTCCCGTCAACCGGGTCGCCGAATACTCCCACCAGCTCTGCACGGTAATTCTTTCCCATTTTATCTCCTTTCACAGCAGCAAGGTATGGCATAACAGATCCTCCTGATGCCTTTTACTAAGCTGCTTTTACTAAGCTGCTTTCACTATCCCAAAACTACATCCAGCACCATCATCAGTGAAAATCCCACAGCAAAAAACACAGTGCCGATGTTCGAATGCTCCCCCTCAGACATCTCCGGAATCAGTTCCTCCACAACGACGTACAGCATAGCCCCTGCTGCAAAGCTGAGCAGGTACGGCAAGACTGGCACCACCAAATTGGC
>JALFIB010000193.1 GCA_022776305.1 Lachnospiraceae bacterium | reverse complement strand
TGCCGGAGGCTTTTGCTACGGTTAGGGAAGCTGCAAAGCGTGTGTTGAATATGGAGCATTACCGTGTTCAGCTGATCGGTGGTATTATCCTGCATCAGGGCCGTATCGCCGAGATGAGGACAGGTGAAGGTAAGACACTTGTATCTACCCTTCCGGCATATCTGAATGCATTGACGGGAGAAGGCGTCCATATCGTTACGGTCAATGATTATCTGGCACACCGTGATGCGGAGTGGATGGGAAAGGTACATGAGTTCCTTGGCCTGACAGTAGGCTGTGTCCTCAACTCCATGAACAACGATGAGAGAAGAGAGCAGTATGCCTGCGATATTACTTATATCACAAATAATGAGCTGGGATTTGACTATCTGCGTGACAACATGGTTATCTACAAAGAGCAGCTTGTGCAGAGAGACCTTGTATATGCCATCATCGATGAGGTGGACTCTGTTTTGATCGATGAGGCCCGTACGCCGCTTATTATTTCAGGACAGTCCGGAAAGTCCACAAAGCTGTATGAAGTCTGCGATATTCTGGCACGGCAGCTGGAACGCGGTGAAGCCAGCGGAGAAGTGACAAAGATGACAGCCATCATGGGCGAGGAGATCACAGAGACAGGTGATTTCATTGTCAATGAAAAGGACAAGATCGTTACACTGACGGAGCAGGGTGTCCATAAAGTAGAGAAATTCTTCCAGATCGAGAACTTCTCTGATCCGGAGAACCTTGAGATACAGCACAATGTAGATCTGGCTCTTCGTGCCCACAACTTAATGTTCCGTGATCAGGATTACGTGGTAAAAGATGATCAGGTCATGATCGTTGATGAGTTTACAGGACGTATTATGCCGGGACGCCGTTATTCAGACGGCCTTCATCAGGCAATCGAGGCAAAAGAGCATGTAAAAGTAAAACGTGAGAGCAAGACGCTGGCTACCATCACATTCCAGAACTTCTTTAATAAGTATAAGAAGAAATCCGGTATGACAGGTACTGCTCTTACAGAAGAAAAAGAGTTCCGCGATATTTACGGCATGGACGTTGTAGAGATTCCCACCAACCGCCCAGTTCAGCGTATCGATATGGACGATGCCGTGTATATGACGAAAAAAGAAAAATATAAAGCAGTAGTTGAAGCTGTCAAAGAAGCCCATGCAAAGGGACAGCCGGTGCTTGTTGGTACCATCACCATCGAAGTTTCTGAATTACTGTCCGGCCTCCTCAAGAGAGAGGGAATCCAGCATAAAGTGTTAAATGCAAAATTCCACGAACTGGAGGCTGAGATCGTAGCAGATGCAGGTATCCACGGAGCTGTTACCATTGCGACGAATATGGCCGGCCGTGGTACAGATATTAAACTTGACGAAGAAGCACGGGCTGCAGGCGGTTTGAAGATCATCGGTACAGAGCGCCACGAGTCAAGACGTATCGACAACCAGCTGCGTGGACGTTCCGGTCGTCAAGGTGACCCCGGTGAATCTAGATTTTATATTTCACTGGAAGATGACCTGATGCGTTTGTTCGGTTCTGAGAAAATGATGAAAGTGTTCCAGTCACTTGGTGTAGAAGAAGGCGAGCAGATCGAGCACAAGATGCTTTCCAGTGCTATTGAAAAAGCTCAGATGAAGATCGAGAGCAATAACTTTGGTATCCGTAAAAACCTCCTTGAGTACGATCAAGTTAACAACGAACAGAGAGAGATCATCTATGCAGAGAGAAGACGTGTGCTGAACGGTGAAAGTATGCGCGATTCCATCTTCAAGATGATCACGGATATTTCAGACAATGTGGTGGAGATGTGCTTCGGCGAGAGTAATGACAGGGATGAGTGGGATCTGAAAGAACTGAATTCCGTATTGCTGCCAACGATCCCGATGAAAGCCATTACAGCAGATGATATCAAAGACATCACAAATAAAAATGAACTGAAGCAGTATATCAAAGAACATGCAGTGAAACTTTATGAGATGAAAGAGGCAGAATTCGCAGAACCGGAGCAGATCCGTGAACTGGAGCGAGTGATCCTGCTGAAAGTGATCGACAGAAAGTGGATGGACCATATCGATGATATGGACCAGCTGCGTCAGGGTATCGGCCTTCAGGCATATGGACAGAAAGATCCTCTTGTAGAATACAAGATGAGCGCATATGAGATGTTTGATGCGATGACATCAGCAATTCAGGAAGATACCGTCCGCCTTCTGTTCCATGTAAGGGTAGAGCAGAAAGTGGAGCGTGAAGAGGTTGCAAAAGTAACCGGTACCAATAAAGACGATTCCGGTCCGCGGGCACCGAAAAAGCGTACTTCTGAGAAGATCTATCCCAATGATCCATGTCCTTGCGGAAGCGGTAAGAAGTATAAGCAGTGCTGCGGAAGAAAAGCATGATATTTTATCCCAAACCATTAGAAAGAAGGTGAAGCTGTGGTTGAACTTGATCAGTTTAAAGTCGTTTTAAATAGTTATGCAAAACCATTAGTGGAAGTGAGGGATTCACTTTGACCTGGTAAATAAGAAACAGAGAGTCCAGGAGCTTGAGCGCGAAATGGAAGCCCCGAATTTCTGGGATGATCCGGAAAAATCACAGGAAGCCATGAAGACGCTGAAGTCCTTAAAGGATGATATCGAAACTTACCAGCAATTAGAGAATCAGTACGAAGAAATCGAGATGCTCATTGAGATGGGCTATGAGGAGAATGATCCTGCCGTGATCCCCGAGATCGAGGAGACCATGGCAAGCTTTCAGGAGACCTTGGACAATATCCGCATCAAGACGCTTCTATCGGGAGAGTACGATGAGTCAAATGCCATCGTTACCCTGCATGCAGGGGCGGGCGGCACAGAATCCTGCGACTGGGCTTCTATGTTGTATCGTATGTATACGAGATGGGCAGATAAAAAAGGATATCAGGTAGAGGTGCTTGACTACCTTGACGGCGATGAAGCAGGTATCAAGTCTGTGACCTTTGAGGTAAGCGGACCGAAAGCATACGGTTATTTAAAATCAGAAAAAGGTGTACATCGTTTGGTGCGTATTTCACCGTTCAATGCAGCGGGAAAACGTCAGACCTCCTTTGTAAGCTGTGACGTGATGCCGGACATTGAGAAAGACATCGATGTAGAGATCAATCTGGACGATCTGCGTATCGACACCTACCGTTCCAGTGGTGCAGGCGGACAGCATATCAATAAGACGTCATCAGCCATCCGTATTACTCATTTGCCCACCGGTATCGTGGTACAGTGCCAGAATGAGCGCTCTCAGCACCAGAATAAAGATAAGGCAATGCAGATGCTGAAAGCAAAGCTGTATTTGCTCAAACAGCAGGAAAATGCAGAGAAGGTATCCGACATCCGGGGAGAAGTAAAAGAAATCGGTTGGGGAAATCAGATCCGCTCCTACGTGATGCAGCCTTACAAGCTTGTAAAAGACCTCCGTACAGGGGAAGAATCCGGAAACGTTGACAGCGTGATGGACGGCAATATAGATCCGTTTATCAATGCTTATTTAAAATGGATCTCCCTTGGAGGCAACCAGACAGCTGACGGAGCAGATTGATGTGAATGAGCTTTTAAAAGTACTGGAAGTTGGGCTATATAAGAAAATATGTTGGAACTTTATACTAAGTTATGGCATTTGCCGGCAGTGAAATACCTGCCGGCTTTTTCTGTCTATGATTGAAAAAAGTCTTCAATTGCTTGTAAACGTCCTTTTAATAAAATATATACATAGAAGCAGGAAGCGTTTGTATCCATTTGAACATGGTTAGCTGGGTAAGAATTGATCATTGCAGTTGTAAAAAAAGACTCATTACATTTAGTGAAATAGCATTCTAAGAAAGCAATTTGTTGCTCAAGAAGACATTAGCTAAAAAAATAACAATAATGATTCCTTTGGAAGAGTAAGCCTTATATAATAACGTATAATCGAGTTCCTCAAGCTCATGGCTTAGCAGTCGGACAGAATCATCACCATGATTCTTCGGTTTTCTACATGGAGAATCCTATTTTCTTCTTTTTGACATGTAGTTTCATCGATTTTCTACGTGGAGAATCCTATTTTTTCTGTCTAACATGTAATTCAGCTATTTTCCGCTTGGAAATTCTCATTTGTTCTATCTGCCAGATAGCTTTTGCCTATATTCAAGTCGAATGTACGCGAGACTTGGCGCGCGATTCTGGTCAGCTAAAGCTGACATCTTTTTTCTCAGAATCGCTGCGCATCCTCGCGGAGCGATTATCTCAGTTGGAGCCTTCTTCAACTGAGATAAAAAGTGCAAAAAAAGGAAACAATCAGAACAAGAAAGTCTTTTTTTTCAGGAGTATAATCTAAGAAAATAAATAATCAGGAAGGAAATGAATGAATATGAAGAAACCAGTTCTTGTAGTTATGGCAGCAGGTATGGGAAGCCGTTACGGCGGATTAAAGCAGATTGATCCTGTTGACAAAGATGGACATATTATCATGGATTTTTCCATTTACGATGCTGTAAGAGCCGGATTTGGAAAAGTCGTGTTTATCATTAAAAAAGAAAACGAAGCAGATTTCAAAGCTGCCATCGGCGACCGTCTGAGCAGCCGGATCGAAGTGGAATATGTGTTCCAGGATCTTCACAGTCTGCCGGAAGGCTATGAGGTGCCCGAAGGACGTGTGAAACCATGGGGAACCGGACATGCGGTGCTGAACTGTCTCGGAAAAGTAGACGGACCGTTCGCCGTGATCAATGCAGACGATTATTACGGAAGCCATGCTTTCCAGATGGCATATGATTTCCTGACAAATAACGAAGACAAAGACGGCGTTTACCAGTATATGATGGTAGGCTATAAGCTGGAAAATACACTGACAGACAACGGCCATGTGGCAAGAGGCATCTGCGTGACGGATGAAAACGGTTATCTGCAGGATATCAACGAGCGCACCCACATTGAGAAAAAAGACGGTGGAGCCGCTTACACAGAGGACGACGGCGCAACCTGGAATCCGCTTCCTCTGGACGCTACGGTTTCCATGAATATGTGGGGATTTGGTGCAAGCATCCTTCAGGAGCTTAAGGATCGTTTTGCAGCTTTCCTTGATGAGAACCTGGAAAAGAATCCTCTGAAATGTGAGTATTTCCTGCCGTTCGTGGTGGATGAGCTTTTGAAAGAGAAAAAAGCAACCGTAAAAGTTCTGAAATCCATGGACAAATGGTATGGTGTAACCTACAAGGAAGATAAACCGGTGGTAGTAGCGGCTATCCAGAAACTGAAGGATGAAGGTCTTTACCCACAGAAATTATGGGAGGAATAATAATTGGATAACAGGGAAATCATGGAGGTTATCAGTAAATTTGAATTTGACGGCACTTTTGAAGAGTGTATTCCCTTTGGAAGCGGCCATATCAATGACACCTTCCGTCTGACTTATACAACGGCAGAAGGAATGAAATATTATATCCTCCAGAGAATGAACAAAAGCGTATTTGCCAATCCGGAAGAGCTGATGGAAAACGTCAAAGGCGTAACCTCCTGGCTTAGAAAAAAGATTCAGGAAAACGGCGGAGATGTGGAGCGTGAGACCTTAAATCTGGTAAGCGATAAAGAAGGTCATCCCTACTACAAGGACAGTATGGGCGAATATTGGAGAGTTTATCTTTTCATCGAAAATGCGACCTGCTTTGACCTGGTGGAAAACGAGAATGACTTTTACCAGAGCGCAGTGGCATTCGGCCATTTTCAGAGACTGCTGGCAGACTATCCGGCAGAGACTCTGCACGAAACCATCAAGGACTTCCATAACACTGTGGTACGCTTCCAGAACTTCTGTAAATCTGTGGAGACGGATGTCTGCGGACGTGCGGCTGACGTACAAAAGGAAATTCAGTTTGTCATGGAGAGGGAAAAACTGGCTCATGCATTGTGTGACCTGCAGGCAGAAGGAAAGCTTCCTCTTCGTGTTACCCACAACGATACGAAGCTGAATAACGTCATGATCGACGATCAGACGGGAAAAGCAATCTGTGTCATTGACCTGGATACCGTTATGCCGGGACTTTCCGCCAATGATTTCGGGGATTCCATCCGCTTTGGCGCCACAACGGCGGCAGAGGACGAGAGAAATCTGTCCAAAGTCCACTTCGACCTGCATCTGTATGAGGTGTATGTAAAAGGCTTTATTGAAGGCTGCGGCGGAGCGCTCACAGAGCTTGAGATGGAGATGCTGCCCATGGGTGCCATCCTCATGACCTTTGAGTGCGGCATGCGATTCCTGGCTGACCATCTGGAAGGAGACCATTATTTCAAAATCCACAGAGAAAACCACAATCTGGATCGCTGCCGTACCCAGTTTCAGCTGGTTTCCGAGATGGAAGAAAAACTTCCCGAGATGAAAGCTATTGTCGAAAAGTACAAATAGTGGTATGATAAAAACGGTAAAATACCAAGTGAATATGTGTATCTTTTAGGAGGGAGAAATTATGGCTATATTAGTTACAGGCGGAGCAGGTTACATAGGAAGCCATACCGTTGTAGAGCTTCAGAATGCAGGTTATGAGGTAGTAGTTCTGGACAACCTGAGCAACTCCAGCGAGAAATCTCTGGAAAGAGTATCAAAAATCACAGGAAAGCCGGTAAAATTTTATAAGGCAGATATCCTGGACCGGGATGCCCTGAATGAGATTTTTGACAAAGAAACAATCGATTCCTGTATTCATTTTGCCGGTCTGAAGGCAGTAGGTGAATCTGTGGCAAAGCCATGGGAATATTATGAAAACAATATCGCAGGAACTCTGACTCTTGTAGATGTTATGAGAAAACATGGCGTGAAGAATATCATCTTCTCTTCCTCCGCTACCGTATACGGTGATCCGGCACAGATTCCGATTACCGAGGAATGCCCGAAAGGACAGTGTACCAACCCATACGGCTGGACCAAGTCCATGCTGGAGCAGATCCTGACCGACATCCAGAAGGCAGATCCGGAATGGAATGTTGTGCTTCTGCGTTACTTTAACCCGATTGGTGCGCATAAGAGCGGTACCATCGGTGAGAATCCAAACGGAATCCCGAACAACCTGATGCCATATATCACTCAGGTAGCTGTCGGCAAGCTGAAAGAGCTTGGCGTATTCGGAAATGACTATGACACTCCGGACGGAACCGGCGTGAGAGACTATATCCATGTGGTAGACCTGGCAAAAGGCCATGTAAAAGCCCTCAAAAAAATTGAGGACAAATCCGGCCTTAGCATCTACAACCTGGGAACCGGAAAAGGCTACAGCGTTCTGGATATCGTAAAGAACTTCGAGGCTGCTACCGGCGTCAAGATCCCATATGTGATCAAACCACGCCGCCCGGGCGACATCGCAACCTGCTACTCCGATGCCACAAAGGCTGAGAAAGAGCTTGGCTGGAAGGCTGAGAACGGAATCAGGGAGATGTGCGCAGATTCCTGGAGATGGCAGAGCAATAACCCGAATGGGTATGAGGAATAATTGTTTTGGGAATGACAAGGCCACCGCGGATGCGGTGGCCTTGTTTGTGAAAAGGATTATTTGGCTTCGTCTTTTAACTTCTGGACTGTTTCCAGGGGTAAGCCAACACATTCTGAGATGGTTTTCACATCCAGATGGTTTAAAAGTCTCCTGGCATTCTCCAGCTTGTTTTTTTCTGCTCCCTGCTGTATGCCATCATTGACGAGCATCTGTCCCAGTCTAGTCATTTTTACCACCGCCTTTAAATCTTCCATACTGAAAGGGTCTAAAAATTTGTCTGCCATCGTGTAAATCATCGCCTCAATCTTTCGTCTTTCGTTTTCCGTGAGCTCGGTTGCTTTATCGGCAAGTTCGTATGCAGCC